>JANWIY010000001.1 GCA_025449645.1 Chitinophagaceae bacterium
CCTGCGAGGATATTCCTGGATTTCATGTCGGCTACTGCGGCCCTGGTCAATTCGGCACTGGGAAGGAACCAGCTTAGAAAAGTATGACTATCCCCGTCGGGGTCCGGGATCACTCTGAAACTAACACACGGAATGCGGGAAAGCGTTTCCCGGAGATATTGATGGTTCTTTTTCTGAATACCCAGGAAAGTGTTGAGCTTACGGATTTGGGCCAGTCCCACGGCAGCATGCAATTCTGAAATCCGGAAATTATAACCCGGGAAAGGATGCAATTCTGCACCACGGTCAGTACCCTGGTGGTCGTGCCCGTGATCCGAGTATCCGTCGCACCGGGTGTAAATGGTCTTATCGTTGGTCAGTATGGCCCCCCCTTCTGCGCAGGTGATGGTCTTTACAAAATCAAAAGAAAACGCGCCGGCATCGCCGATGGTGCCCAGGAATTTCCCTTTATAAGATGCCCCGATACTCTGGCATGCATCTTCCAGCATAATCAGCTTGTGTTCCCTGCAGATGGCCTGGATTGCGTCCAGATCCGCCATGCTCCCGCACATATGAACAGGTATTATGCAGCGGGTGGCCGGCGTGATCGCCTTTTTTACCGCCTGGGGATCCAGTGTCAGGGACTCGTTCACATCTGCGATCACCGGGATCGCGCCCACACTCAATACGGCCTCGAAGCTCGCTACGAACGTAAACGATGGAATGATCACCTCATCTCCGGCTCCGATACCGAGGGCGGCCAGCGCTACGGTAAGCGCTGAAGTACCGCTGGACACAAGCTGGGCATAGCGGCAATGAAGCTGTTTGCAAAGTGCCTCTTCAAGTTCCCTTGATTTCCATATTCCTTTTCGCGGTCCGTCGAAGCCGTAACGCATGAGGATTCCGGTTGACAAAACCTCGTTGACTTCTTTTCTCTCTTCTTCTCCAAAAAATTCAAATCCGGGCATGGTCAGGTATGATTATGGATGGAAAAATATCGATGTCCCCAAAGTTAAAATCTTTTATGCTCATCGCAGCGCTATTTGGCCTGCTTCCTTCCGTTCAGGGACAATCCCCGCAAAAAGGGAGGGCCTCAACAAGCACAGCCTCCCTGCAGGGGAAATGGTATCTGCAGGCTGTACTTCCAAGCGATACATCTGCCGGCCGTGTTCCCGAAATCAATTTTGATGTTCATCAGAATCATTTTTCGGGGAACACAGGATGCAATGCCATGCGCGGCAACGTTCACATGACTGATTCTACGATTGCTTTCGATGATCAGGTGGTGACTACCAAGATGCTTTGCACCGGTTATAATGAACAGGCATTTCTGAAAAATCTCATCCGCACCGACGGGTATAAAATTCGTAACGGCATGCTCATCCTGATGGTGGGTGGCACCGAGGTCTCCCGCTGGAGCAGGCAAATAATCAAACCTAAAAAAACACTAAAGGCCTGAGGGTTTTATTACTTATCCTCTTTTCAGCTTCCGGGGTGGCAGGCAATTACAGTCTTCGTAAATTGCAGGCATGCAGGATTACCTTCAGGGATTAAATGAAGCGCAGCAGGAGGCGGTGTTATATATCAATGGCCCTTTAATGATCGTTGCCGGCGCAGGCAGCGGAAAAACCAAAGTGCTGACTACAAGGATTGCGCACCTGATGAAAAGCGGGGTGGATGCTTTTAATATACTTGCCCTTACATTCACCAACAAGGCTGCCCGCGAAATGAAGGAACGCGTGGAGCATATCCTTGGAAACAATGAAGCCCGCAATCTCTACATCGGCACCTTCCATAGTGTTTTTGCGCGTATTCTCCGCGCTGAAGCGCCCCGGCTCGGCTATCCGCATCATTTCACCATTTACGATACGGACGACGCGAAGGCTGTGATTAAGACTGTTGTGAATGAACTCAACCTCGACGATAAGCACTACAAACCGAATATCGTCTATAACCGGATTTCCCAGGCGAAAAACGGGTTGATAGGACCCGAAGCCTATGCGTCTGACTATTATATTCAACAGGAAGATGTGCGCAGCAACCGGCCTGCCATTGCACAGATCTATGAAGCATATGCGAAACGCTGTTTTAAGAACGGGTCCATGGACTTTGATGACCTGCTCTTGAAATTCTATGAACTTCTGAAACATTTTCCCGAAAGCCTTCATAAATACCAGCACAAATTCAAGTATATCCTGATCGATGAGTTCCAGGATACCAATCCGGCGCAATACGAGATCATTAAATTGCTGGGCGCAGTATATGAGAATGTTTGTGTGGTGGGAGACGATGCACAAAGTATATATAGTTTCCGCGGGGCCACCATTGAAAATATTTTACAGTTCCAGAAGGATTATGATGATGTGAAAGTAGTTAAGCTGGAACAGAATTACCGCAGCACACAAAGCATCATCACGGTAGCCAATGAAGTAATCAAACAGAATAAGGGACAGATACCAAAGAATCTCTGGACGGAAAATGTTGAAGGAGAAAAAATCCGGCTCGTCCGTACGATGACCGATAACGACGAAGGAAAATTTGTTGCCGATACCATACAGGAACAAAAACTCCGTAATCATTTTATCAACCGGGATTTTGCCATCCTGTACCGCACCAATTCCCAGAGCCGCGCATTTGAAGAAAGCCTACGGAGAATGGGCATACCCTATACCATTTACGGCGGCATCAGCTTTTACCAGCGAAAGGAAATCAAGGATTTTATTTCTTACCTGCGGGTGATCGTAAACCCGAGCGATGAGGAATCCCTGAAAAGGATAATCAATTATCCTGCCCGCGGCATCGGGAAAAGCTCTATTGATAAAGCCGTTCTGGTGGCCAACGAAAAGAATATTCCGATGTGGGAAGTGCTCAACCAGGCAGCATCAGCGGGATATAAGGGCGCCACCCTGGAATCGGTCGGCCAGTTTGTACAGATGATAAAAAGCTTTGCCAGCATGCTGGCCACTAAAAATGCGTATGAAGTCGCGGTGCATGTAGGCAGGCAAACCAATATCGTAAAGGATCTCTTTACTGACAAGACCACGGAGGGACTGGCACGTTATGAAAATATCCAGGAACTCCTGAATAGTATCAAGGAATGGGTGGATACCCAGCATAATCTTGCGCTGATTGATGAGGATGGAATTTTGACGGATCCGGCGTTGCAGGATAATGCACGCGGGCAGGCCGATCTTTCCACCTATCTGCAACAGATCACTTTATTGACGGATGCGGATCAGAAAGATCCAAATGCGGATACCGTTAAGCTCATGACAATTCATTCGGCAAAAGGCCTTGAGTTTAGCTGCGTGTTCGCAGCAGGATTGGAAGAATCCCTTTTCCCCAATGCCATGGCCATCAATACGCGCGAAGAACTCGAAGAGGAAAGACGCTTGTTTTACGTGGTCATTACCCGGGCCAAACAACATTTATGGATAAGTTATGCGAATAGCCGCTACCGTTTTGGTAGTGTTATCCAAAACGATCCAAGCCGGTTTATTGAAGAGATCCCGGAGGCGCAGCTCGACAGAAGTTATGCGGGAAGGAGCATGAAGAATCAGGGCAGCGGTTGGGCAAACCGCAGCGCATACGACCGCATGAACGGTGGTTATAGTCCTGGAAGTGCATCCGGTGAGAGATCAGCCAGGCCGGGTTATCTTCCTGTAAATATGAAGGGCTCAGGCCAGCAACATATTCCTTCCCTGGATTTCGCGCCCAGCGATACCAGCAACCTGGCTGCCGGCGACAAAGTGGAACACCAGAAATTTGGTTTTGGTGAAGTTGTGCGTATGGAAGGATCTGTTCACAATCCAGTTGCCACCGTGAACTTTATTTTGGGCGGAGAAAAAAAGATCATGCTGAATTATGCGAAGCTGAGGATAGTGAGGTAATGTGCTCATTTGAAAATTTGAAAATGTGCTCATGTCTTGCCCACCGAAGCGCAGAGAAGGCGGAGTCTAATTTGAAAATTTGGTTTCGCTGCCGCTGAATATCTTCCGTCCCGCGATAATAACTGGTCTTTTCAGAAATGTATAATCCTGAAGAATAAGATTTCGGAAATCATTTTCTCCGAGCTTTTTGTCTTTTAGACCCATGGATTTATATTTTATGGCGCGGCGGCTGAACAGCGCTTCGTAAGAGCCGATCAGCTTTTTCATTTCATCGAGCTGTACGGGAGTAATCTGATCCGTTTTTATGTCCTGAAATTCAAATCCCTTTTCTTTAAGTCGTGCTTCTTTGATGATCCTGCGGCAGGTGTCGCAACTGGAAAGACAATAAACTTTTTTCATCAATTTTCAAATTATCAAATGAGTCACACCTTCGCTGGGCTTTGGTGGGCAAAGAATTATCAAATTAGCCCCACCTCCTCTGTGCTTAAGCAGGCAAGGCATTTTCACCCACTTTCCATGCTCTTCGATCGGCAAAGCACTAGCACATTTACACATTAGCTCTCTTTTACTCTAACAATAATTTCTGAAACGATACCGAGTCTCCGTTGAAAACGTCAAAATCCACGTTTGTATAAATTCCGTTCACGCGCCCCCTTTCATTATGCTGCCAGAAACTCCAGGGCCTGTAGATCCGCGGTTGCACCGGCTGAAGGTAGTGGGCAACCCATAAGAAATATCCGTCAAAATCATCTTTCAGGTATCGTTCATAAAAATCGACATTGGTATAGACTATCGGTGGAGTTCCATAATATGACCGGACGGTCTCCAGCCATTCCTTGGCCCTTTCCCTTATTTTCTCGGGAGGCACGCCATTCGTTTCTTCAATATCCAGCACCGGTGGCAGGTCTCCCGGCATCAGCGTTACGGAGTTGATGAAATTTTCCGCCTGAGCCCGGCCGCTCTTTGCTGGCAGAAAATAATGGTAGGCCCCACGGGTTATTCCAGCGCTTTTTATTTTGGTCCAGTTGCGGTCGAACATCGCATCTTCATTTCCGAGACCTTCGGTTGCCTTGATGAATGCAAAGCTGATATGAATATTATTTACCTGCATCTCTTTTACAGATTGCCAGTTGATCGTACTCTGGTATTTGGAAACATCAATGCCATGAATGGAATAATTCGTCGGGATCTCTATCCCGAATTGGGGATACTCTACAAAGCCGGCCTTCTTTGACAACGCCCACTGGTAAAGCGATACCAGCACCATGAGGATAATGGCAGTCGACAGGATAAATACGAGTATTTTCCAGATTCTACTCCTGATTCTCCAGATTCTATTCCTGATTTTGGCCATATGCATACTTAAGCGATTGCAAATATAGACTCCGAAGTACTGTTAACGAAGCTATTCGCTCTTTCGGTTTTTTAAAACTAAATTTATACCGTATATGCCTGATTTTAACTTGAACGATACGGTGAACCTGTTTTCCAAACTCAGCCTGCGCCGGGGGTGGAACGGGGTGAAAGTGCTGTCGAGTTATTATGTGAGCAAGTGGACCCGCAGACCTGTTCAATGGGGCGTGCCCGTTTCGATTTCTTTCGAACCCACCACCTCATGCAATTTGCGTTGTCCCGAATGTCCGAGCGGACTACGTTCATTCACCCGTCCGACCGGCATGCTTGAAAAGGAATTTTTCCAGGATATGATCAACCAGCTTGCGCCCGATCTGCTTTATCTCACTTTTTATTTTCAGGGAGAACCCTATTTAAATCCGGAGTTTTTGACGATGGTTGAATATGCGTCCGGGAAAAAAATCTATACGGCCACTTCAACAAACGCGCACTATCTGAACGATGAAAATGCTCGTAAAACGGTGGAGAGCGGGCTGGACAGGTTGATCATCTCCATAGACGGCACAACACAGGAAGTGTACAGTCAGTACCGTGTAGGCGGACAGCTGGAAAAGGTGCTTGCGGGCGCGACAAATATTGTAAAGTGGAAAAAAAAGCTGGGCAGCAAAACACCTTTTATTTTTTTCCAGTTTCTCGTTGTGCGCCCCAATGAACACCAGATGGAAGAAGCAAGAGCCCTGGCGAAAAAAACAGGCGTTGACGGGATCCGGTTCAAGAGCGCACAGATTTATGATTACAAACACGATCCCAACCAACTCATCCCTCAGCACAGCGGGCTGACTCGTTATCGTAAAAGACCTGATGGGACTTATGAATCAAAAAATCACTTGAATAACCATTGTTGGCGCCTCTGGAAGGCTCCGGTAATTACCTGGGACGGACTGGTTGTGCCCTGTTGTTTTGATAAAGATGCCGCGCACCGGATGGGTGACATCAGGAAAAAATCTTTCAGGGAAATTTGGCAGGATGAAGAATATGTCCATTTTCGGAGACAAATCCTTCAGGGCCGTTCAAATATTGATATTTGCTCAAATTGCAGTGAGGGCGTAAAGGTTTGGGGTAGCTGAATCAAATACAGGCTATGAGTTTAGAAAACGATATCAACCAGCACGCATTCCGGAATGAATACCAGAAGTCTGTTTTGAATCTTATTTACACCTTCAACTGGATGAATGAGCGACTCAACAAAGAGTTCGAACCATTTGATATAACCCAGCAGCAGTTTAATATTTTGCGCATTTTGCGCGGCGCAGGTCAGCCACTGTCGACGCTCCAGATCCGGCAACGAATGCTCGATAAGATGAGCGATACCAGCCGGATCGTGGACCGTCTCGTGAAAAAGGGCCTGGTAAAAAAAACTGTTTGTCGTGAGGACCGTCGCCTCGTGGACGTGCTGCTAACCGAAAAAGGCAAAAAATTATTGCAACATATGGATGAACTGGAACCCGAATTTGACGCCGTAATTCAAAACCTGAATCAGGCGGAAGCCAGACAATTAAATGAATTGCTGGATAAGATCAGAACAACAAATAAAGGGTCATAGATGCTTACATTTGCGCAAAATTATCTTCAGCGTTGGGATTACTTATGAAAAGATTTCTTCTTGCCTCCGTACCGTTTTTTTTCTCATTGATTGTATTCGGCCAGCCGAAATATGAATTCCGTGCTGTTTGGATTGCCACGGTTGAGAATATTGACTGGCCTTCGCGAGGGAATTATAATACCTCATTACAAAAGGAGGAATTTATCCATCAGCTGGACATGCACCAGCGCAACGGCATGAATGCGGTTATCGTTCAGGTAAGGCCTGCCTGTGATGCATTTTTCCCTTCGGCATTTGAGCCCTGGAGCGAATGGCTTACCGGAGTGCAGGGAAAAGCGCCGACACCATTTTATGATCCCATGGAATTCATGATCAGGGAAGCCCATAAAAGAGGAATGGAATTTCATGCCTGGTGCAATCCATATCGAGCTGTTTTCCGGATAAACCGGTCATCCATTGCTGTAAATCATATTACGCGCGTTCACCCTGACTGGGTCATCACTTATGGTGATACCCAATACCTGGATCCCGGTAATAAGGAAGTTCAATTGTATGTGGTTTCGGTTATCCGGGATATGCTGAGGAGATATGATGTTGATGCCATTCATTTTGACGATTATTTTTACCCCTACCGAATCTCAGGAAAAGAATTTCCTGATGATGAATCTTTTGCAAAAGATGGAAACGGGATGGATAAAGAAACCTGGCGAAGGAGCAATGTGGATTCCGTCATCCTCATGCTGAGCCGTATGATCCATCAGGAAAAAAAGAACTGTAAGTTTGGCATCAGTCCGTTCGGCGTTTGGAGAAATCTCTCCAAAGATTCCCTGGGAAGTGATACACATGCCGGCCAAACGAATTATGATGATCTCTATGCAGATATCTTGTTATGGTTGAAAAACGGATGGGTTGATTATATTGTACCGCAACTTTATTGGGAGTTTGAACAGAAAAACGCGCCATTCGGTGTTTTACTGGATTGGTGGAGCAAACACAGTTATGGCCGTCCATGCTATATTGGATTGGGAATTTACCGGGCGGGGTCTAATATTTATTGGAGAAATAAGAATCAGTTACCCCGGCAATTGGCGGCTATACGCAACACGCCCGATATCGGCGGCATGGTTTATTTCAGCAGCACTTCCTTTGAAAAAAATCCCTACGGATGGAACGACAGTCTCCGGGAACATTATTATAATTATCCGGCGCTGATCGCGCCCATGCCCTGGATTGACAGTATAAAGCCATCCCCACCGCTGATAAAAATCATTACCAGGAAGGATTCCCTGATCATTCAATTTGAAAAAGGAAATGCAGCAGACACGCTGCGTGGATATGCAGTATATAAAACCACAGGAAAGTTACCTGCGGATGCTGCAGGAAATCTAAGTACGGATTCTGAAAGGGTATACATGTTTATTCCAAATAATGAAAATGCGCAACTCCGTTTCGATGTACAGGATTTGCTCATGCACAAAGAGGAACGGTATTATGTTACCGCCATCAGCAGGACAAACAATGAAAGTCTGCCTATTCTACTTTATGCGTCGGGGCTGAATTTAACGGCCGCTCCTTAAAGAGAGATTCCCTGTATCGCTCGAATATCTGCCCAATAGCTTAATTTTGAGGCAATCAATACCTCCCATTTTCAATGGCGTTAATTGACGTACAATTACCCAATTCATTGGCCAGGGCGTTGCGTTTGCCGAAGAAATCAGTCCGGCGTCAGCAATTGAAGGTTCTAAAAAAATTATTGAAAAAAGCGCGGTTTACTGAATTCGGACAGCAATTTCAATTCGACAGGATATTACTGGATAAGAATACAGTAGTAAGCTTTCAGAAGCACGTACCCGTTTATGATTACAGCAAGATCTATAAAGAATGGTGGTACAAAACGCTGGAAGGGAAGCCTGATATCTGCTGGCCGGGCAAAATTAAATATTACGCTCTTAGCTCTGGCACTTCTGAAGCCGGAAGCAAATATATTCCGGTTACCAATGATCTGCTGCGCGGCAATCGGGTAGTGATGGTCCGGCAGCTGCTGAGTCTCCGTTACTATCAGGATATTCCAATGAAAAGCATCGGCAAAGGTTGGCTGATGATCGGTGGCAGCACGGCGTTGCAGAAAGGTCCGGGATATTATGAAGGTGATCTGAGCGGCATTTCCGCGAAGAAAGTCCCATTCTGGTTCTCGCCATTTTATAAACCCGGTAAACGCATTGCGAGAACAAAGGACTGGACCCGGAAACTGGAAGAGATCGTAGCGCAGGCCCCTAATTGGGATATCGGTTTTATCGTCGGTGTCCCTGCCTGGATCCAGATGTGCATGGAGAAGATCATTGAAAAGTATCAGCTGAAAAATATTCATGAGATCTGGCCAAACCTGGGTTTCTTCGTGCACGGTGGCGTTTCTTTTGAGCCCTATAAAAAAGGATTCGAAAAACTGCTGGGCAAGCAGATTACATATATTGAAACCTATCTGGCTTCGGAAGGATTTATTGCTTATCAGGATCGTCAGGATGAACGGGGTATGCGCCTGGTGACCAACCAGCATTTGTTTTTTGAGTTTGTTCCATTCGACACTAATAATTTTGACCAGGATGGAAACTTAGTAGATGAACCAGTCGCATTGCAGATAAATGAAGTGGAGGAAGGAAAGGATTATGCTCTCCTGATCAGCACCTGTGCCGGCGCATGGCGATACCTCATCGGGGATACGATCAGGTTTACGAGCAAGGAAAAAAGCGAGATCATAATTACTGGCCGGACCAAACATTACCTGAGCCTGGTGGGAGAGCATCTGAGTGTGGACAATATGAACCAGGCCATACAGCTGGTCAGCGAGGAACTGAATATTTCCATACCGGAGTTTACCGTCGCGGGTGTGCCACATGGTCTTTTTTTCGCACATCAATGGTATATTGCCAGCGAAACAGAGCTGGATCCTGAGAGCATCCGCAATAAGATTGATGAAAACCTGAAACGACTCAACGATGATTATGCGGTAGAGAGAAAAAGCGCCTTAAAAGATATAGGAGTGAAAGTGCTGAATCCGGAAATCTTCATGGAATTTATGCGGGCATCCGGCAAAGAGGGTGGTCAGCACAAATTTCCACGCGTGTTAAAAGGGAAAATGTTAAAGGACTGGTTGAATTTCCTTGATAATACAACAGAGAAAGTGCAGTATCCGTAAAAAGAACAGCCCATGATCGAAGCCATATGGAAAGGATTAGCGCTGGGTATTGTGCTTGCATTATCTGTTGGTCCGATTATTTTTACGATTATTAAACAAAGCCTTACCGCCGGTCATAAAGGTGGTTTCAGTTTTGTCACCGGCGTGTGGCTAAGCGATCTTATCCTTGTAATTCTTAGCAACGTCTTTACGGAATGGGTTACGCGCCTGCTTGAATATAAGAAACTCATCGGCTATGGGGGAAGCAGCTTTCTGATCGCCCTGGGCGTTTATTTTTTCTTCTTTAAAAAAGTTCATCTGAAGTCCACTACCGGATCCGTGCACCTGGAGGATTTCACTGCGCGTGAAATGATAAGAACTTTCGCGTCCGGATTCATCATTAATACCCTGAATCCGGGCGTACTGGCTTTCTGGCTGGGCAATGCCACGGTCCTGGCCCTCACCCATACATTAAAGCAGAGAATAATCATTTTTTCAACCTGCCTGATCATAAATATGGGCGCGGATGTAGGCAAGGTGATGATGGCTGGTAAATTGAGAAAACGACTGACGGTACATAATCTTAACATCATTAACAAAATTTCCGGCGGCATATTGATAGCTTTCGGAATAGCTTTGCTGTATGGGGTAATTTTCCTTGAAAATAAGATCAGGTAATGAAATTGAACGGCCGGCCCTTCTTATATGTTCCTTTGGGAAAAATTCTCCTCCTGCTTTCCTGCTTCGCACCCCTGCTCAGCTTTTGCCAGACGGATGTTCTGATTCTTCAAAAGGAGGGACGGAATATTAAAACCTACGCTCCCGGTCAGCACATTATTTTCGAAACCATTTATGAACAATGGTTCGACGGCACATTAACTGACTTAAGAAACGACAGCGTTTTTATTAATGGAATTCCTTTTCATTATAATGAAATCAAGACCATGCGGGTGGAGAGGGAAAAACTGAATTATATTCAGGACGGTACTTTCCTGATCATTGCAGGAGTCGGTGTACTTGTTTTGAATACGGTAAACGGTTTGTACCGGAAAGACAAGCCTGCAGAATGGTTTTCCACTACGGGATGGATTACCGCAGGCGCATTGATCCTTGGTGGTATTTTGTTGAGAAGGGCAAGGACCCGTACTTTTCCGCTCGGAAAGAAATATGGTTTACACTATCTTGAAATTCATTCATACAAACCGAACCCTGTTGCCCATCCCCCCGGGGATTCAACTCAACCAAAAGAATAGATGGCCATTAAAACCAAGGGATTGGTACCCCGCATCTGGAAATGGGTTAAACGGATCCTGATCTTCCTGTTTTTCCTGCATTTTTTTTACCTGCTGATATTAAAGTGGATTAACCCGCCCGTCACGCTTACTCAGCTGAGCAGCCTTTTTCATGGATACGGATTGAAAAGAGATTATGTTTCCATGAATAATATTTCCCCATATGCCAAGCTCAGCGTGATTGCTTCAGAAGACCAGTTGTTTGCCGACCATGACGGATTCGATTTTAAGTCGATTGAAAAAGCCATGAAGCATAATCAGAAAAGCAAGTCGTTGCATGGTGCCAGTACAATAAGCCAGCAGGTTGCCAAAAATATTTTTCTGTGGCAGGGCAGGAGCTGGATCAGGAAGGCACTGGAAGTTTATTTTACATTCATGATTGAGGAGCTGTGGGGGAAAAAGCGCATTCTGGAAATGTATCTCAATGTGAGTGAAATGGGGAAAGGCGTTTTTGGAATTGAGGCCGCGGCAAAATTTTATTTTAACAAACACGCAAGGTCCCTTTCACGAAGCGAATCGGCAATGATCGCTGCCTGTCTCCCAAATCCTAAAGTATTTACTGTGCGGCCAATGTCCAGGCGCGTTGCCGCACGTTATCCTTGGATCATGGTGCAGACGAATCACCTCCAGGATGATCCGGATATCATTAAATTATTGCAATAGCAATTGGTCAACCACTTTAATGGCCCGGGCGAGTCTTTCATCATTGAGTCCGCTGATTTCAACCCAGTCTGTATCCTGATTTATCATAAGGTCTTTATAGATCCTGAAAAGTATCTGCCGGTTTACCAGGTCCGGATATTCTCTTAACGCATCTTTCACCCAGGGCAGGTCTGTATTGCAAAGCAGGTAAAGATCGTAGCTCTTTTCAACGATCTGATCCAGGATAAAGGAATGGCATTTGCCGAAAACAAATTCACACCAGACTTTCATTACATACATATCTGTATCTATGAATAAGACCCTGCCGGTTTCTTTTTTTAATGCCTCATCTTCGGCCTGCAATTGTCCTCGTGCAATCGCGATCAGGTCATCGTATTGGTAAGACCTCCCCAGGTTCAATAAATATTCCCTGGCAAATTCCGGAACCCAGCAGGTCTTGTAGTGATCGGCGAGCTGGCTGCAAAGCGTGCTCTTGCCCGTGGATTCAGGCCCGAGCACGACCACTTTTTTAGGCCGCGGCATGCAGGATTTTTTTTCTCCAGGTAATATAGCCCATAATGGCAAGAATCAGGAAAACGAGGTATTGAAAGCTAAGAAATACGAGGTGTTTGTAAAAATTAAGTGGTACAGAAGCCAGGTCGGTAATGATCCACCAGGTCCAGTTATCCAGTTTCTTTTTATTCATCAGCCACATGCCTGTGAATGCGGCGGCTGAAGTAAAGCTATCTGCAATGGGCACGGTACTGTCAGTAAAATGTTTGAGTAAAAGGAAAAGGACCACCCAGCAAATGAAAAAGAAGACCAGGCTGTTTATCCAGTCTTTTGTTGAGGAGGCGGTAATCTTCAGCACCTTCTTCCCCTGTTTTTTCTGAGCCCACATGATCCAGCCAATGATGCTCATTACCGTATAATAAAAATTTACAGAGGCATCTGCGTACAGGCCGGTAATAATATAGAGATAGATGGAGATTCCCGTATTCACCATTCCGACAGGGTAAACCAGTATATGTTCCATCCGGGAAAATATCACACTGGCAATACCGAAGATCACTGCAATGTATTCGAGCCGGGAGGTCCTTTGAATGTCTTCGATGAGCTGCTGGGCAATTTGATGCAATGCCGGGAAATTATGGGTTGAAGAAGCCGGAAAGTTAAAAAAAATCCCGCCGGAGGCGGGAATAAAAAAGTTTCAGGATATCTTAATCTGCCTCGGCAACCACTTCCCGTACTTCGGGGATCATGCGTTTCATCATGCCTTCAATGCCGGCTTTCAGTGTGATCATGGAAGAAGGACAACCGGAGCAGGAACCATGCAACATCAGGTTGACCGTGCCTTCGTTATAACTCTTGAACTGAATGGCCCCGCCGTCCATTTCCACAGCGGGCTTTACATAATTTTCCAATAATTCCTTGATCCGCTTTACCACATCGTCGTCGTCGGCACCTATGGCATTGCCATCTGTATGTGCCACCGTAATTTCTTCCTCGTTAATGACGGGTTTCGCATCTTCCAGGTAATCTTTCAGAAACAGCCGGATGGAGGGGATCACATCGGCCCAGTCCGTATCCGTAATCTTGGTGAGCGTCACAAAATTGCTGGCTATAAAAATGCTTTTAATAAAGGGAAATCCGAACAATTCCGTGGCCAGCGGAGATGGTTTGGCTGACTCAACATCCGGGAAATCAATGCTTTTACCCGGATAAAGCAGTTTGTTGGCGACAAACTTCATGGTTTCGGGATTCGGGGTCATCTCTGTATAGATACTGATGACCGGGTTGCCTGTTTTAATCATATCTCACAGTTTAGTCTGCAAAAATAACGATTTCATTGGAGAATGGTTTTTGAATTCGGGAAGAAATGGGGATGGAGGAAGGTTGACGGTTGACGGACTTTTAATTCGACGACGCAATTAATGTGCGGGTTTCCCCTTAGGTAGTTTGATTTTAGAGGCGAGCTCTCAGTTGAAGTCCGTCAACCGTCAAGCGCCAACTTTGAATTGCATTACTTTTGCATACAATGAGCAAAAAAGCCTGGATTCTTACCACATTCTTCGCCATCCTCATCCTGGGCTTCTATCTGGCAATTACATGGATTATTCCCGGGTTTGGAAAAGTAAGTTACCCTGTGCTTAGTAATGTGAAGCCTTTTTCTTTTGTTGACCAGGATGGCCGCACCATCACAAATAAAGATGTTGCGGGTAAAGTGTATGTGGCGGAATATTTTTTCACCACCTGCAAGGGCATTTGCCCCAAGATGAATACCAATCTCAAATCTGTTTACGAAAAATATAAAAACGAGCCGGATTTCTTAATTCTTTCTCACAGCGTGGATCCTATTACAGACAGCGTGAACCGTTTAAAAGTATATGCAGATTCACTGGGTGTAGATTCGCGTCACTGGATTTTTCTTACAGGGGATAAGGATTCCCTCTACCAGGCAGCCAGGGTAAGTTATTTGCTCGATGATCCCAAAAACAACCTCTCACCCATCGATCAGCAATTCATACATACCCAGTTCTTCGCGCTGGTGGATAAGAGGGGAGAAGTGCGCAAGATTGTGGATGGCTTGGAAAAGGATGAGCTGAAGCAATTGGATAAGGCCATTGAAGAACTACTGAAAGAAGATCCGAACAACCACCTCACGAGGTCTCCATACATCAGGCCGGGGTGAAGGGAGAATAGAGAGTTCCTGGTCAGGTCTTCTCAAGTGGGCCGGAATGACATCAAAAAGAAAGCCCCGATGTAGAAACACCGGGACTTTTGGTTAAGGCTCTGATTAGTAGCTATATTAAAACCGGTAATACGGTTTGTTCTTATTGATTCATGCAAATATAAATGCCCGGGGTGAATTCACACAGGATTGTGGCATACCATTTTCCAAGTATGGCGGTCTTTAACAATTAAAGAACAAAATTTATTTGTTCTTCCACAAAATCCATCAATTCTTTAATGTACTCTCCTGAAAAATCAAACTTCAAGCCGGCAGCGGAGTATAATTCCGGAAGTGTTTTGGTGCCGCCGAGTTCCAGGGCGGCAGTATAATGGTCAAGGGCAGCTTCTCTGTTTTTCTTAAACTGCATCCAAAGTCCGATGGCGCCCAGTTGCGCGATCCCATATTCAATATAATAAAAAGGGACTTCGAATAAGTGCAGTTGCTTTTGCCATATATTTTTCTGGTATTCCTCGAGCCCGCTCCAGTCAACGGTTCCGGAAGAAAATTCACGGTAGATCCGGAACCAGTTTTCAGTCCTTTCTTCAAGACTATGTCCTGGATTTTCATAAACCCAATGCTGAAATTTATCAATGGTAGCGATCCAGGGAAATATGGTGATTACCCTTTCCAGCTGTTGAATTTTTGCGCGCTTGAGATCTTCGGGCTTTTCAAAATACACGCTCCAGTTCTCCATGCTGAAAAGTTCCATGGACATACTGGCGACTTCGGCAATCTCCATGGGGTATTCCTTAAACGCGCTCAGCTCGAGATGATGGGAAAGGAATGAATGAATGGCATGACCTCCTTCATGCACCATGGTGGTAACATCGTGCATCTGGCCTGCTGCATTCATGAAAATGAACGGCGCGCCCGTTTCCGCCAGGGGACAGTTATAACCTCCGGGCGCTTTGCCGATGCGGCTTTCAAGATCGAAACGGTTCATTTTCTTCATCGTCAACAGGCAATCTGCAAAAAATGGCCGCAACTCCCGGAAACAATGCACAGTTTTTTCCAGTAACTCATTTCCGTTCTTAAATGGATTCAAGGGTGTAATTCCGGCCGGCTCGGCTTCAGTATCCCATGGCCTTAATGTTTCCAGACCAAGCTTTTTCTTTTTGTGCTGATTGATCAGGGAAACCAGGGGAACAATATATTTCTTAACCGCATCATGAAAATGGAAACAATCCTCTTTGGTATAGTCGAAGCGGCCCATTTCCACAAACTTATAATCGCGGTAATTCTCAAATCCTGCATTCTTTGCAACCTGATGGCGGCGTTGGATGAGTTCGCTATACAGTTTATTCAACGCATCCTTGTCCTGCAGCCTGCGTTCCTGCACCTTACGAAAAACCTCCTCGCGCAGAGTGCGGTCAGGATTTTCCAGGAATTTCATTGCCTGCTGCAGTGTATATTCCTGGTCATTTACTTTTACCGTCATCTTCCCGGATATTGCACCGAATTGTTGGGCAAGCACACTTAATTCAGACTGAATCGGAATGTTTGCTTCGCGGAAAAGATCAATGCTTTTTTTTACCGAACGCAGATAGGTAAAATATTTATCATGGTCGAGCGATGCCGTGAGCGGACTTTCTATGAATTTTCTGTTGAGCCGGTCGGCATAGGGCTGGATTTTCGGCTGGATCTCCATCATGAAAAAAGTAAAATGGTCAACCAGGCTTTTATCCTCCGTGTTGCAGGTCATCCGGATATGGCGCCAGGAAACATCTTCACTGATGATGGCTTCCAGTTCGCTCATATCGTGCAACCATCTTTCAAGATCCGGCGGAGTAGCAATGGATCTTTCTTCCAGCCCGATTAAAAAAGGTTCTATGGATTTCCAATCAGTGAGCTCAAAATTTTCAGGAACAAACCTGCGGGGCGGTTTTTGAATTTCTGCAGAATAGGTTTTCATTATTATTGCTGTGAATATTTTGGGCAGATAGAATGGCTATTTAGCCTTCTTTTTTGCGGCGGCCTTTTTGGATTTGGCTCCAGCCGTTGATTTCTTTTCGTCTTTATTTTTTGAAGCAGCTGTTTTTTTTGCAGGTTTTTTCTTTTCAGATTTTTCAGCTGTTTCCTTTGCGGATGATGCTTTCTTTACTTCTTTTTTTGCAGCAGGTTTCTTCTCCTCTTCTTTTTCCTTTGACGCGGTAACCTTTTTTACAGGTGCTGTTTCAGGTTGCTTCATTTCTTTTGGCTCTTTCTCAACCTCTTCGGCCGCCGGCTCGGAAAGTTTGATCTCAATATTATTTGCCTTCAAAACGGAAAACCATTTAACCATTTTCTTCAGGTCGCTCGCATAAACGCGGCTATGATCCAGTTCCGGGTAAACTTTTTCAAAATAGGATTTCAAGGCCGCAGGGTTTCTGTCATCGGGCAACTTTTCCCTGCTTTCTTCCATTGCTTTCAGAATGGTAACGAGGTTTTCATTGTGTCGCTCCGTGTATACCTCGATGCTTTCAAGATGCGAGAATTGGTGCACCCGGCTTGAAACAAAGCGTGTACTCTTGTCTTCAAGGGACCGTACGATGCCACCATCCGATTTACTGCTGATCAGCTCATATAATCCCGGGAGTCCGGTAATGGCAATGATCTTCGAATATTCCATAATACTCACTTAGTATTTAAAAAGTGGTGCAAGTTAATAATAAAAAAGAACACCCATTCACGGGATGGCAGTTTTGCCGGGGTGCTTTCAGCTGGTATGGTTTTTTAAGCAGCTTCTCAACACTAAATTCATTTTATGGAAAAATCAAAAGAAATCATTGAGGTTCTGAATGATCTGGTCATGATCAATAACGATCGGATTGAAGGGTATGAAAAGGCGGTAAAGGAGCTCAAACCTGATGACCAGGACCTGAGATCCCTGTTTGATCATATGATCATTGAGAGCCACCAAATAAAATCGGACCTGGTTCAGGAACTCCAGGTCCTTCATGGAGATGTGGAAAATGGAACCACTGAAATGGGTAAAATCTACCGCGGCTGGATGAGTTTAAAAGCCATATTCTCAGGGGAGAGCCGGCATGCTATTCTTTCCAATTGTGAATATGGTGAGGATTCTGCACAGAAAGCCTACGACAAGGCTTTGGAAACCGAAAAGCTTCCTGCATTCTTAAGAGAAATGTTTCTTAACCAGCAGGCAACATTGAAAGCTTCCCACGATGAGATCAGGGATCTTCGCAATCAATATGTTTAGCAAGAGGTGGTATCTGAAATGGAAGACCTGGCCGTAGTTGCCAGGTCTTTCTCATTATGGTAATCAGGTAAAGTATATAAAAACTATCTTCTGCCTCCGCCACCGCCCCTGCTTCCGCCACCCCCTCCGCCAC
Source organism: Chitinophagaceae bacterium (assembly GCA_025449645.1). Lineage (GTDB taxonomy): Bacteria > Bacteroidota > Bacteroidia > Chitinophagales > Chitinophagaceae > Puia. The sequence goes on from JANWIY010000001.1 coordinate 17,998, forward strand.
CAGATCTGGAGCCGCCTCCGCCACCACCCGAAGGTCTTGATCCGCCACCACCGGAAGAACGGTAACCACCGCCGCCGGAAGGTGCCGGCCTTGCCCTTTCAAAATTCTGGGTGCGAACCGCACCGCGATCACGCATAACCTGCTGACGGTTTAAATTCTGAATCGTTTCCGATCTGGAATTTGTAACAGGTGACCAGCTACGGTTCTGCCGCTGCTGCCATTGACCCTGTTGTCCGCGCTGGTAAACATTTCCCTGGCGGTCTGAATAAACATTGCCATAAGATCTTGATCCACCGTTTACTGAATTCGTTCCGCTAAATCCGGATCTTGAGCCAGCGCCATTGGGACGTGGAGTATTGAAACTACCTCCGGACCTGGTTGATGTCGGACGGTTGTTGAAATTCCTTGCAATACCAGCACCTCTGAAATTCGTGCGGGTAACTACACCGCCCCGGTTTCTGTAAATATTATTTGAATAGTTCACACGGATATTATTCCGCACGCTAAATGATCTTCCATAAAATCCAAAGGGTCTTACTCCGCCATGAAATCCTCCCCAATATGCCGGGTGATAAAATGAAGGACCCCACCAGCCGCATCCGAATCCCAAACGGCCGTAAAATCCGAACCCGTAATTAAACCAGCCCCAGGGATATCCCCATCCGAAACTCCAGCCATAAAACGGAGAGTACCCGAAATTGAATCCCCATGACCAGGGTCTCGGGAAATAGTATCCGTCGAACCATGGATCATAATAAAAACCGGTACCGTAAACAACAGTAGGTCCGTAGACATAGCTGTTCAGATAGCCCGGTGTATATCCTTCATACACGTAATCCGGATCAACATCATACACATTGACATATTTTGAATTGTAAGCAGGGTAATTCGGCGGAATGCGGTCCACTTCATCGGGCCTGTCCGTACTTACGGCCCAGGGTCCGTTGGGATCGTCTGATACAAACCAAACCCCATTGTCCACCGTATAAAACCGGCCATCTTTTGTGCGAAGAACGGTTGAAGAAGTGTTTACTGCGTATTGCAGATCTGTTCCATTAATATCTGTAAACTTGGGCTGGCCATCATAAGTTACACTGGTTGTAGCAGTGCGACGATCTACCTTGGCTGTCTGGGGAATCTGGGCATCTGTCACCGCATCACGCGCCTGGTCAGTTCCGGCCACGCTTGCAAGCACATTATCCTTGGGTGATCCGGGAGGAATCCGGGCAAAGTCTGCGGGCAGCTGGTCAGCCGGGATATATTTCCAATCATTTGCCTTCAGGTTTTTGGCCTGGAACCATCTGCCGGAAATCAGCACAAAATATTGCTGGGAATTTTCATCCATGAATATATCATTCAGGGAATTGTTGACGTACAGCAAGGTCGTTCCCTGTATGGGTGTAAAGTCGGGCTCACCCTTGGACTGGATTAACTCTGCAGGAGCAGTAGTTACAATAATATTGGGAATCGAAGCGTCCTGGTCATTTGCCTGGCTATTATTATTCTGACCCTGGTTATTGTTGTTTGAATTCTGCTGTTCCTTGGCCGCGATCTGTTGCTCAATATTATGAAGGTTTGCAGGAACGTCATCATTGGTAAAACGATATGGACCATCTGGTTCCGGAGCAATGAACCAATGCTTGTCCCCGAAAAGATAATACTGGCCATCACTATTCTTGATAATCGTAAACGGCGTGTTAATTACCTGATCCAGGTTCCAATCCGGATTTCGCTGCAACTTGGGTTCACCATCAATAACCACCAGCATGGAAGGTTGAGTGACAAAAATTACTTTGGGGGGCTTGTTCGAAATATCCTGGGAAAGTTTGGTTTCCTCCTGGGTCTGTTCCAGGGTGCTCAGGATATTATCCAGCGAAATAGGACCGGCAGTTTCAGGAAACTGCGATTCAAGCGCATTATCAATAAGATCGATTTTATCCTGATCAGTGATCGCAGGAATCTTGATATTGGTTGTGTTAAGCGAATTGATCACAACCTGGCGATTATCCCGATCCGTCTCCACTTTAGCAGTGGCCCAGAAGGTCCCGAATACGGGATCCGTAGCTCCGGGTTCAATAACGGAAATTGCTGACCGGAATTTGAGGGAATTCCCTACAAAGGATTCCGGCGCAGGCTGGTAAACTTTGATCAGGCTCCCGTCGGAGGCTGTTATTTGTTTTGGCCATTGGTCAGAGGCCGCTCTGCTGAAGCTGAAAATCAGCATCATAGAGGCTAACATGATGAGTTTCACAGAGAGCTTTTTCATGAGTAATAATTTATGTTCAAATTCATTGGTTTTTGGTCCCGGGAGAGGGATCTTTACCCAAGTAAGACTATGATTAAACCTGTAAGTTTGCTGTTTATTTCAGAATACTATGTTAATATATACTTAATGGGCTTCCAGCCAGTTAGCTCCGAAACCAATCTCGGCTTCGGCAGGTACTTCATGGGGTAAAAGGAGAGCCTCCTGCATGCATTCAATGATAATCGGCTGAATAACCTCCACCTCCTCCCGGTGGGCGTCAAAAACGAGTTCATCATGAACCTGGAGCAGCATTTTAGACCTGAACTTATTTTTGATGAAGGTTTCATGAATTTTAATCATGGCCATCTTGATCATGTCTGCGGCCGTTCCCTGGATAGGTGAATTAATTGCGTTCCTTTCGGCAAATCCTCTAACGGTGAAATTCGATGAATTGATATCCCTTAGCCAACGTTTACGGCCCATCAAGGTTTCAACATAACCGTATTTACGTGCAAACTGAATGGTATCATCCATGTATTGCTGAATATTCACAAATTGTTTCTTGTAATTCTCGATGATTTCTTTTGCTTCTGATCTTGAAATGCCCAGGTTATCTGCCAGCCCAAAAGCGCCTTGTCCGTAAATGATCCCGAAATTCACACTTTTTGCCTTGTACCGCATTTCCTTGGTCACATCCTTTTCTTCAACGCCAAAAACCCTGGCAGCGGTTGCGCTATGAATATCCTTTCCTTCCTTAAATGACTTGACCATATTTGGATCCCCGCTGATGGCGGCCACGATACGCAATTCAATCTGTGAATAATCTGCAGAAACCAGCACATGATCCTTATCCCTCGGAATAAATGCTTTTCTGATCTCGCGGCCCCTTTCTGTTCTGACCGGGATATTCTGCAGGTTCGGATTGTTGCTGGCCAGCCGACCGGTTACTGCAACCGCCTGCGCATAGCTTGTATGCACCCTTCCTGTTTTTCGGTTGATGATCGCCGGTAGTGCGTCTACATAAGTGGATTTCAATTTGGATAGTTCCCGGTAAGCAAGGATATCATCCACGATCTTACTCTGATGACTAAGTTTGAGAAGCACATCCTCACCCGTTGCATATTGGCCCGTCTTGGTTTTTTTTGCTTTCGGGTCGAGATTCAGTTTGTCAAACAATACTTCGCCCAGTTGTTTTGGTGAAGAAAGATTAAACCGCACGCCGGCCTGCTGGTAAACGCTTTCTTCCGCTAGCCTGGCCTCCCGTTCTAGTTCCCTGGAATATTCCTTTAAGAAATCTTCGTCCACCCGGATACCTTCAAACTCCATAGCGGCGAGGACCTTCACCAGGGGATTTTCTACTTCATTAAATACCTTTTCGACCGATTTCGATTTCAGCAGAGGTGAAAATTTCCTTTTTAACTGGTAAGTAATATCTGCATCTTCTGCTGCGTAGTCGGTAATTTTTTCCAGGGCCACATCCCGCATATTCCCCTGACTCTTTCCTTTCTTACCGATCAGGTCCTCGATGGGCACGGGTTCATATCCCAGGTATTGCACGCTGAGCAGATCCATATTTCTTTTTCCTTCCGGATCAATTACGTAATGAGCGAGCATCGTATCGAAGAGCTTTCCTTTCAGGTCCATGTCATACCATTTCAGCACAAGCAGATCGTATTTTATATTTTGTCCGACCCAGATCCGTCCGGGATCATTGAACAATGGCTGGAAGGCGGAGAGAATCCTCCTGGCTTGTTCCTGGTCGGCCGGAACCGGCACGTAATGCCCTTCCCCTTCTTTCCAGGAAAAACTCAACCCGACCAACTCAGCATTATTCGCATCGATACCTGTTGTTTCCGTATCGAATGAAACTTCTATTTGTGCCTGAAGCTGGTCGATAAGCAATTTGATTTTTTCATCCGTATCCGCACATTTATAATTATGCTGAGTATTTGAGATGTTTTTTTCTGCATGAAGGCTTGGCGCAGGCTCTGCCTCGTCTTTTTCATCATTTATTTCTACAATATTTCCAAACAGGTCTTGTTGTTTGCCTTCCGGCTGCACTTTTTGTCCTTGAAGGCCGGGTAGTTCCTCACCCAGGATCCTTTTGGCAACGGTCCGAAATTCCAGCTCGGCAAATATTTCGCGGAGGGCATCTTTGTTCCAGTCCTTCCGTTTAAAATCCTCTTCATGGAACTGAACGGGTACATTCGTGATAATGGTAGCGAGCTTCTTGCTCATGATGGCGAGGTCCCTTCCTGCTTTTACTTTTTCTCCCAATGCGCCTTTGATATTTCCGGCATTGGAGAGCACATTCTCAAGTGTATGATATTCGTTGAGCAGTTTCGCTGCTGTTTTTTCGCCGATGCCGGGACTGCCGGGAATATTATCCACTGCGTCTCCCATTAACCCGAGGATGTCAATCACCTGCGGGATCTCTTTAATATTCCATTTGCTGAGCACTTCGGCTTCCCCGAGTATTTCTACATCACCTCCCTGGTATCCGGGTTTATAAATTTTCACATGGTCATTCACCAGTTGGCCGTAGTCTTTGTCCGGCGTAACCATAAAAACTTCGTAGCCTGCTTCAGAGGCCTGACAGCTCAGGGTACCGATCACGTCATCGGCCTCATAGCCATCCAGTTCCACAATGGGTATCTGAAATCCGCGGATGATTTTTTTTATGTCCGGTATTGCAATGATCAGGTCTTCCGGTGCATCCTGCCGGTTGGCTTTATAATCTGTAAAATCAGTATGACGCTCAGTAGGTGCTTCGGTGTCAAAACAAACTGCAATATGTGAAGGATCCTGTGAATTGAGCAACTCTACAAGCGTGTTGGTAAACCCAAACTGCGCATTGGTGTTCTTCCCTTTGGAAGTTATGCGCGGACTGCGGATCAGGGCATAATAAGCACGGAATATCAGCGCCATGGCATCCAGTAAAAACAATTTTTTCTTCATGATACTTGAATTCGTTTTGCTTTTGAACTTATATCCCTTCTTTACGTCCTTTAATTACCAACCAACCGCGCCGCCCCCTCAGTTGTCGTCACCGCTACCACGTCCGCTAATGCCAAGGTGGCTTAAAAAAACTTCGGCAGGCAAAACATTTTCAAATTTCCACATTAGCACATTAGCCCATTCACACCTCCCTCTTCATTTCCACCAGTCTTTTTTGCAATGAAAACATCTGATCCCTGAGGCGTGCAGCTTCCATGAAATCCAGGTCGCGCGCAGCTTTTTCCATTTCCTTTTTTGTTTTGGAAATTGCCTTTTCCATCTGCGGTATGGTTTGGTATTCCGCTTCTTCCTCAGAGGCAATTGTCACGGGGTCCTGAACTCCTGAAATGGCATAAGGATTTCTTTCATCGTACCCCTTGATATCGAGAACGGAAGTTTGGGCAAACACCTGTTGCCTGGATTTGAAAATCGTCTTCGGTATGATCCGGTGGTACTCATTATATTCAATTTGCTTTTGCCTTCGCCGGCTGGTTTCATCTATGGTCCGCTGCATGCTCTCCGTCATCTTATCTGCGTAAAAGATCACCAGCCCGTCAACATTACGTGCAGCACGCCCAGCGGTTTGTGTAAGGGATCTTTCATTTCTCAGGAACCCCTCTTTATCCGCATCCAGAATGGCCACAAGAGAAACTTCCGGAAGGTCAAGCCCTTCTCTCAGGAGGTTCACGCCGACCAGCACATCGATTTCACCAAGGCGAAGCTGTCGCAGGATCTCGACTCTTTCCAAAGTGTCCACTTCGCTGTGAATATATTTTGATTTGATATTGATCCGATGCAGGTACTTATCCATTTCCTCGGCCATGCGTTTGGTAAGGGTGGTGACAAGCACCCGGTCCCCTTTTCCAATGCGTTTATCGATCTCGTCAAGCAGATCATCGATCTGATTTACGCTGGGGCGGATCTCGATCGGCGGATCGAGTAAGCCGGTCGGCCGAACCACCTGCTCAACAACAACACCTTCTGTTTTCTCCAGCTCATAATCGCCCGGCGTCGCGGATACATAGATGGTTTGCCCTGTCATGGATTCAAATTCGTGAAAGTTAAGCGGACGATTATCCAGTGCGGAAGGGAGACGGAATCCATAGTCAACCAGAACGAGCTTTCTGCTCCGGTCTCCGCCATACATGCCACTGACCTGTGGAATCGTTTGATGACTTTCATCAATCACGCATAAAAAATCGTCCGGGAAATAGTCGAGCAGGCAGAACGGTCTGGTACCAGGCCGTCTCCTGTCAAAAAACCTGGAGTAATTTTCCACCCCATTGCAATAGCCGAGTTCGCGGATCATCTCTACGTCAAAGTTGACGCGTTCACTTAGCCTTTGTGCCTCAATAAACTTCCCTGAGCTTTTAAAATAATTTACCTGGGCGGTCATTTCATCCTGGATCTCCTGCAGGATCTGCTGTATCATATTTTTTGGGGCGAGATAAAGATTGGCAGGAAACACGGCCGCGTTTTCCATTTGCATGATGCGCTTTCCGCTTTTCATCTCAAAGCTTTCTATTTCTTCAATCTGATCACAGAAAAATGTAACCCTGTAACCATAATCCAGGTATGGCAGATTGATATCCACGGTATCGCCCTGCACCCGGAACGAACCTCTTTTAAATTCATACTGGTCCCGGAAATAAAGTGAGTTCACCAATGAATGAAGGAAACCCTGACGGGAAATGGTTTGTCCCTGACTGATCCGAATGATTCCATTCTCGAATTCATCCGGGTTACCGATACCATAAATGCAACTGACCGAGGCCACGACGATAATGTCCCGTCTTCCGCTCAGCAATTCGGTGGTGGCCTGCAAACGCAGTTTATCGAGTTCTTCGTTGATGGAAAGATCTTTTTCTATATAGGTATCGCTTACCGGCATATATGCTTCAGGCTGATAATAATCATAGTAAGAAACAAAATAGCCTACGGCATTATCCGGAAAGAATTGTTTGAACTCCCCGTAAAGTTGGGCCACCAGGGTTTTATTGTGCGTCAGGACCAGCGTCGGTTTCTGAACATTCTGGATCACGTTTGCAATAGTGAATGTTTTTCCCGAACCTGTTACACCGAGCAGGGTCTGGTATTTCTCCCCCTGCAGAATGCCTTCGGTTTGTTGTTGGATTGCTTCCGGCTGATCCCCGGCTGGTGAATAAGAAGAATGGACCTTAAATTCCATTAAAAATATTTTTTTGGAGCCTGTAAAGTTACCGATAAATTTTTACCGGGAATGCATTTGGGCCGGGAGCATGGAAGCCCCGTGAGCAAAGTCCCTATTGATTTTTTTTCATTTTGCGTGCGGCTTTCTTAAAAGGATCCCAGGTTATACGGAGTTTACCATCGTCTCCGGGTTTTGCCCTGAGCACCGCGCTCAGGCCGGCATTGCTATGCGCACCACGATTTTTTGGAACCCTGTCTCCCGGGCTAAGATTCGATAATGGCACCTGGATGCTCAGGTCCGCACCCTTTTTCATATTATAGGTTCCTTCCACAAACATAGTCATGACGCTGGATTGGATCTCCATCCTGTTGATGGTAATGGTGTTTCCGGTTATGGATAGACGATCGTGAAGATCGGCAAACTGGATGTCCGAAAAATTACGGTTCTTAAAAACGGTCTGCGATATCTTTTGAAGGGGTTCAAACTGTACGAGCCTTCCATCCCGGAGATTGAAATCAATCTGGCCTTTCGTGCTGTCGGGAATAATCTGAATTTTTTCCGTTACCTCGCCTTTCAAATCAATACTGGCATTCAGGAGGCCCTGAATATTCTTGTCAGTGATTGCGTCTTGTCCGAAATTATTAAAGGCCGAAAGAATTTTGCTGACGTCAACCTGTTTCACCGCAGCCGAGAAAGAAAAAGGGTTGGCGGCAAACTCATTGCGGAGGGAACCCTGGGCCTCAATAGTTCCTCCCGCTTCATTCAGAGTGATGTTCCTGACACGGACAGCATTTTCATCAAATTCCATAGTGGTTCTGATATTGGTTGCCGTAAATTTTTTATAAATGAGTTGTTTGGCCTGCAGGTCCAATTGCACGTTGTCGGTCTCCAGCAATTGAGTGATCTTGGAAAAGGTTTCCGAGAGCAGGGCTTTCTTTTTCTTTCTGGGTGCGGAGCCGGAACTTTTTTTCAGGAAGGATTTGAAGTCAATCAGATTGATCCGGTTGCTGCGGATATTCCAGTCCAGTGTAACCAGATCATTGCCCTTGCCTGTCATTGAAAAAAGATTCTTCATGCTGCCATTCAACAATAGATCTGTACTCCCGGTATTCAGATACAAATCCTCGATGGTCATACCCTTTCCATCAAAATTAATTTTGCCTTTAGCGTTTGTAAGATTGAAATTTCTGGGCATGTAGGTAAATGCTGCGGAGTCCATAATGAAACTGCCGTACAGATTCTTGGGGACCAGGTCATTTTCTGTAAGCGGGCCAGTGTATCGGAGGTCTACGTTTCCCCGGCCCTTAGTGAAATTAAGCGTTCTGTCGTCTAACAGATTATCCAGACCTACCAGGGGAAATCCGGCCTTAACCTGGCAACTGATCAGGGGTTGAATAAGATTACGGATAATCATGGAGTCTGAATGGAAACTTATATCCTGCCATTCACCGTCTAATGCAGTAAAATGGAGAATTGAGTTTTCATCATCATGCCCTGCTCCTTTGATGAATTCATTAGTAAAAGATCCCCGGAAGGAAGCTTTTTCCAGGTCGGCGACGGGCGTGTGGACCTTTTTGTCCTTAACAAAAACGTTGAGGTGGATAATCGGGGTCTTATAGCCCGAGTCGGTGCCGTCCAGGTTGCAGATGACACTATTGATACCATCCGAAATATCGTATTGGTTGAGTTTGGTCCTGATATTTTCTGTCAGGAAAGAAACTACTTTTTTGTAAGGCAGGTTTTCCGTCTCAAGGGAAAGTGTAAAAAGGGCAGGCACATCGGCCAGGAAGAACTTGCCGCTGGCCGTGAAATTCTGCTTGTCAATTTCAATCCTGATTTTTTCAAACTGCAGGATCTTGCTGTCGGGGTTAAAGTGAATTCTGAATTTTCCCTGCGCCTTTTTGCCCTCAATGAAACTCCCTTTTTCCCCGTTGAAAGCCAGGCTCTTTACGGTGGTTTGCATGTTGATATCCAGATCGAGGGTGGGTTCATCGGCCCTGGCATTTACTTTACAGAGTAACCTGGGGATCTCAAAAGAAAAAAATTTGTTTTTATTTATTTTCTGCACGATCAGGCTGGAGTTGCGGATCTCGAGGTTTGGATAATGTTCCTGTTCTCCAGCCGTTTTGTTTTCGTGTTTTGTTTTTTTGAAAATGGAGGTATTACTGTAGCCTGTAGAATCGGTGTACACATAGATGAGGGCGTGATCGAGAATCACCTTGCTGACCCGGATCCGGCCCCTGATCAATTGAAACAGGTCGATGCTGGCAATTGCTTTGCGCGCATAGAGAAGGTCATGCCGGTGCCGGGGCCAGAGACTGTCCTGAATATGCACTTCACTCAGAGAAACAGACAGTTTCGGAAAAGTATTGAAAAGGCTGACTCCGATATCGCCCACAGAAATTTGTCCGTGAATGAGTTTTGCTGATTCTTTATTAATATAGGAGAGAATTTCCGGTTTGTGTTGATCCAGGTATACCCATCCGGCGACCGACAACAGAAGAAGCAGGCCAGCAATGACAGCCAGGGACCGGAAAGTATATTTTATCGCTTTTTTCATTTCCCATTTTCCATTTAACACTTAGTTACTCAACCACCGGAGCTTTTCTCAACCACCGGAGCTTTTTTCAATCACCGGAGCTTTAGCGGAGGTGGTAGCTGAGGTGGAAGCGTAGAAGGGCTGAGCACAATTCAGCAAGGTGCATCTTTACCTTAAAAAATTGTTCCAGCAGTCCATTAAACCTGTTTAAGCTTTTTTCGTCAAAACGGCTGCCCAATCTTTCTGCGTTTCGCTGTCTGATGTTTTTTGCTGTATGTGCTCCCGTTCAGCCTCCTTCGCTACCACCTCCGCTAAAGATCTGGTGGTTGAAAAAAGTTCCGGGGGCGAGCCATTCAGTGTTCAGCCCACCTTTGCTACCACCTTGGCTAAAGCTCCGTTGGTTGAAAAAAGGCCCGGTGGTTGAAAAAACTTCGGGGGGCGAGGCATTCAGTGTTCCGCATTCGGTCTTTTTAAATAAACAGAATAGTCGGGTTGGATCACTTCATAGTCCTGATACATCAGCGGAGAAGTTAAAAGGAAATCGGCGGTTGACCGGTCACAGGCAAATGGGATGTTCCACACCACGCCGAGACGAAGTAGCGCTTTGATATCGGGATCATGGGGCTGGGCTTCCATCGGGTCCCAGAAAAAGATAAGAACGTCTATCTTTCTCTCTGCGATGCGGGCGCCGATCTGCTGGTCGCCACCGAGCGGACCGCTCATGTATTTGGTGATGGTCTGGTTCAGGGCCTTCTCCAGCAATTTGCCGGTTGTTCCGGTTGCAAAGAGGCGATGCCGGGAAAGTGCGACCTTATTATAGATGGCCCATTCGATGAGTTCGGATTTTTTGTTGTCGTGGGCAATCAGCGCGATGCGCTTATTGCTGCCCATTTTGTGAACACTCATTCCCGGTCATTTGGTTGGATGCAAGATAGGATAGGAGAATGATTGGTTTGCAGGATTCAAACAGGAACAAAACGACAAGGAGCCGTCCCTGGCCGACTATTTATTTTTTCATAATTGATGGACGGTGGTAGAATGTTCACGGAACGGCATGGAATTTGTTCACATGTTATCCCCATTTTTTCACTAACCCATGAGCAAACTTTGGTTAACGCTGGTTGCGGCCATGCTTTCTTGCGCCGTATTGGGCCAGACAATTGTTGATAATCCTTTTCCCGTCTCCGAAAAAGACAGCGTTCCACTTTTTTTAAATTTTGGAGTGATTGACCACAACGGTATGGCGATTTTGACCTGGCGGAGTTCAATGCTTAAGCCCGGGGATTATTTTATCGTAGAGAAAAGTAAGGACGGTGTTCACTTTGACATCCTGGGTGCCATCGGAGGCAGGCCATTGAATTCGGATTCTTCTTTTTCTCTCACCGACAATGCGGTTGGGAATGGCATGTTGTATTACCGGTTGCGCATTTCCGGGAAAAATGGTTCCCCGTCTTATTCCAAAACAGTAAGTACCAGTGTAAACCTCGCCGGCGATTTCCGGTTTTATCCGAATCCGGTCGACAAACTTCTGATTATCCGCAGCGTTCATGCCCTAAAGATCCAGGTGATGGATGCAAACGGCGTAATCTGGTTCAACCAGGATGTCGATGCCGGAATCCAGATAATTAATGTTTCAACATTGCAAAAAGGAAGCTATATACTTCAGGCAAAAGACAAAGAAACCAACACGGTTATTTCTGAACAACTTATTAAGGGTTAACGGGCTCCCGACTGTCATTTGTCTCTAAAAATCAGATATTTATCTGATAATATTTTGCCATTTTCAGTTGCAAATATCAGGGTTTCCCATTACCTTTATAACGGTTTTTCATAGGATATTGGATTTTAAAACGGGGTTGAATTTTTATTCTGACCCCTTTTTTATGCCCTAAGAAGACGAGGCCATCCTTTCAGACAGCCTCATACTTACCAACCCAAGCTTTTATATATCTAGGCTTCCTGCATTTCCTTGAGTTTAGCCCGGATCTTACCTTCAATTTCGGTCGAAAGTTCGGGATTATCGATCAGCAATTGCCTCACGGCATCCCTTCCCTGACCAAGTTTATCAGCTCCATAGCTGAACCAGCTGCCGCTTTTTTGCACGATGCCGAGATCGACGCCCATATCAATTATTTCTCCCATTTTTGAGATTCCTTCTCCAAAAATGATATCAAATTCAGCGCTGCGGAATGGAGGCGCAACCTTGTTCTTCACGACTTTTACTTTCACATGATTCCCGATGGCTTCTTCTCCGTCCTTTATCTGGGCCAGGCGCCGTATGTCCAGGCGTACGGATGCATAAAACTTTAATGCGTTACCTCCGGTTGTGGTTTCCGGATTACCAAACATCACCCCGATTTTTTCCCGGAGCTGATTGATGAAAATACAAATGGTGTTAGTCTTGCTGATGGTTGCAGTGAGCTTACGCAATGCCTGTGACATCAGCCGCGCATGAAGCCCCATTTTGCTGTCACCCATTTCTCCTTCGAGCTCGCCCTTCGGCACCAGCGCCGCTACCGAGTCGATCACCACCACATCGAGTGCGCCGGAAAGAATCAGCCGGTCAGCAATTTCGAGTGCCTGCTCGCCGTAGTCCGGCTGGGAGATCAGCAGGCTGTCTACATCCACACCCAGCTTGCGGGCATAGTTGCTATCGAATGCATGCTCAGCATCGATGATGGCGCACATGCCTCCTTTTTTCTGGGCCTCCGCAATGACATGCGTCGCAATAGTAGTTTTGCCTGAAGATTCGGGCCCATAGATCTCAACCACCCTTCCGCGGGGCAGACCACCAATTCCAAGGGCCACATCCAGGCCGATCGAACCGGTTGAGACAACTTCCATGGGCTCGGTACTCTTTTCATTCATCATCATCACACTGCCTTTTCCGAAATCTTTGTCTATTTTATCTATGGTTAATTTGAGCGCCTTTAGTTTTTCTGCGTTTGACATTTTTTTTGTTTTATCATTCAAAGTAGTGGATTCCCCAAAGCTAGGGGAAATAATTTATTCACACTAATATATTTAGTAATTAATCGCTAATATTTTTGGTTTATTCTAAAAGAGGCCCCGGCAAAAGACAGGGCCGATATGAGATATTCTGACCTACGAACTGGTAAGAAAGCAACCCGGAGGCTGCATTCATTTGGTAAAGAGAAGGAAATCCGGAGCACAAGTCAATACCATTAATGTGGTAATTTTGAATACATGAATCGTATCGACAGATTATTCGGAATCCTTACCCTTCTTCAGTCCAAAAAATACCTTACAGGCGAGAAGATCGCAGAGAAATTCCATATCAGTGTACGGTCGGTTTACAGGGATATCAAGGCCCTTAATGAACAGGGTATTCCTGTGAGTTTCGAGCCTTACCGGGGATATTTTATTGTGAATGGCTATTTTCTTCAACCCATTTCTTTCAGCACCGATGAAGCGAACGCTTTATTGTTAATGGAGTCTATTGTTTCCGGCTTCGCCGACAAATCCATCCACCTGCACTATTCAAATGCGCTCACCAAGGTAAAGGCGGTGCTCCGTTCATCCCAGAAAGATTCGATCGAATTCCTGGCAAACAATATCAAGTTCCAGGCGCCCCCCTGCTTTATCCAGCATTCGGACTACCTGTCTACCATCCAGCAGGCTATTTCCGGACGCAGGGTGCTGGAAATAGAATACACGAATCTTCAGCACGAAATCTCCAAACGCAAGGCAGAGCCCATTGGCCTGGTCTTTTACGCTTTCAACTGGCATCTCATCGGCTGGTGCCATCTCAAAAAGGACTATCGCGATGTCCGCATCTCCCGCATCCTGCGCCTCGAATGCACACAGGAGGACTTTCTAAAGAAAAAGCATATGGAGATGAATGAGTATATGAAGAGGATTCCTGTTGATTTTTGAAGATCCTGCAGTTATTGTTGATGGTATATGGTGGATGGTGGATGGACTTCTATTGAGGATCCGCACCTAAAGTCCATCTACCATCCACCATCTACCATCAACCAAAATTCCCCGAATCCAAAAATATTTCCAACAGCCCTGCCATAACGTTGTCACTCCCTCATCTTTATTTTGTTCATCATCAAAAATTAATGATCATGAACACGCTCATTCCTTATTTTCAACATCAACTCCTCGATGAATCAATTGCCACACGCAAAATGCTGGAAAGGGTTCCGTCCGACAAACTCGACTGGCAGCCACATCCAAAAAGCATGAGTATGGTGCGGCTGGCCACGCATGTTGCTGAACTTCCGAACTGGATCCCGATGATTACCGATAATGATGAACTCGACTTTGCCAAAGGGAACTATTCTCCCCAGCCCATTAACAGTAACAAAGAGCTGATTGACTACTATGAAAAGAACCTGAAAGACGGAAAAGCTGCACTGGAAAGGGTTTCCGACGATGAACTGGATAAACCATGGACCATGCGCAATGGCACGGAAGTCTATTTTACCAGCCCTAAAAAAGAAGTTATCCGAATGGCCATATCGCAAACCATTCACCACCGGGCGCAACTCGGCGTTTACCTTCGACTCTTAAATATACCCATTCCCGGCAGCTATGGACCGAGCGCCGACGAACAATGATCAGGGGATATACTGGAAACGCCGGATCACCACTTCGACATTCGCCTGATCGGCGGGTGGCTCACCATTGAACAGCCAGAAATTAATATGCACGGGCATGGCAAGATGACTGATCGAAGAAGTTGGGCTTGTAAATGTGGATGAGAATATTTCGTCTTTTGGATCCGTGGAGATTCCATTGAAGCTGGCGCAGACCACCGTGTCAGCATTCCGCCTGAAATAATGCGTGCTTAAATTGGCAGGAAGCGCAAATTCTTTCACGGTCGAACTGTTTTTAAATTCCTTTTTTGCCGGCCAGATAGTATAGTTCAGGTTGGGGTACTTTATGTTGCCCCACCTGGCTATTTCTATATCCATTTCATCCAAACCGTCATTTCCTGAATAATTAAACAGGCCCAGCACGAGGTTCTTATCGAACCTGTCAATCGCTCCTTCCACGATAAACTTATAAGTACCATATTCAAAGGATTTCAACGAAGTGACTTCTGCGCATTGCCATTGACCAGTCAGTTTATCTTTTCTTATCCATAAATGCAGGTAACCGCTATCATCCACGAATGCGGAATAGTCGCCGAAATAATTAGGTCCCGGGCCCTGCTTACCTGCGGTATTTCTTACCGTCCATTTATAACCGCTGAATGAAATGGTTCTTTCCGGCAACGGTCGCAAATCTTCATGATGAAGGGCGGAACTGTCCTTTTGCTGGGCCTGACCCTGAACGGAAATTAGAATGGAGAAACAAACACTTAAAAACAGATATCTGATCATAAAGAAAGTTGGGTTTAAGGAATGGACTCTAATTTAGCATTTTAAGAAATGTAAACCGGACTGCAAGCAGCAAAATATGGTAAAATTCAGTCTAATATAAAATGATTTGATGAGAAAGATCCTGATGATCCTGCTGTTCTCACCTGCCCTTTGTTTCAGCCAGAATAAATGCGGGATTTCTCTTCAGGCAGGCGGAGGTTATCTTTTTTATCCGGGTTCGGAAGCGAATGTTAATATACCGACCGCTAAAAAAACCCCTCCCCTGAGTTCCGGCGTTACGCTGGAACTGGTGGCGGACAAACGAATTAATTCATTTCTTGACCTGGGTCTTGGATCGTCTTATAATCAATTTACAAATCTTAATGGCCCGTACGTCCCCGTATTTGCGGATATACGTGTTACGAGTCAGGGTAAATACAAATTATTTTCCTTCCTTGATCCCGGTTACGGAATTTATCAGCGATATTCCCATACGTTAAATCCAGGACAGGAATTTAGGATAAAAGAGACAGGAGGTTTTTACATTGGTTATGGGTTTGGCGTAACCTATAAAATGATGTATCTGCAGGCAAAATATAACTGGCTTCGCTTTACAACCTTGATTGTCTCGAACCCTTTCAGCTCGGCATACGGCGTGGCCGGAATCACGTTCGGCATTCGCTTTCCATGAGGCGGAACTACGTGTACATGCGAAAATTGGAGCCCAAATGAAATGTTGATTCACCCCATTTACATATTTTCACATTTACACATTTCCAAATTAACTCTCTCTTCTTGCAAGAAAACCAGGACAGAACAACAATTCCCCTCAAGCGGGTGTTGGGTTTACCAACGGGGATCCTCTTGGTCGCGGGCATCATGATTGGCTCAGGGGCCTTTAAGAAAATAGCGCCGATGGCGCATTCCCTGATGAGTGAGCCCTATATTCTGCTGGCCTGGATACTCGCAGGGGTGATTACCATGTTCGGTGCTTTTACTTATGCCGGACTCGCTGGCATCACTACAGAGACCGGCGGCGTGTATGAATACCTGCGTTTGATTTTTGGAGAATTTGTGGCTTTTCTTTTTGGCTGGACTTTCTTTACCATCGCGGGAAGCGGTGCCATTGCTGCGCTGGCTTTTGTATTTTCCCAATCAGCTGATGCCCTGTTTCATTTTCCTGATTTATTGCCGGCACTGAAAGATATTTCCATCCTGCATTTGATTTTTCCATTCAGCAGTTTGTCAATAAAAACGCTGGGCATCGGCATGATCATATTATTGACCTGGTACAATATCCGAGGAATAAAAAAAGCAGGTGTGCTGAATAATATCGTCACTGCTGCCAAGATCCTCGGCATCCTCTTACTGATTATTTCTGGTCTTTTATACTCCGGTGTGGTAGTGAACGCTCCTCATCATGCCAGCGCGGCCCATCCGCTCACCGGAGCCGCCTTGTTCAGCGGATTTTTTGGCGCCATGCTCAGCGCGCTGTGGGCATACGACGGATGGGCGACGATCACGTATGTTACGGGTGAAATCAGAAACCCGGTCCGGAATATTCCTTTTGCAATCATAGGCGGCGTTGGTATAGCCATGTTGTTATATGTTTTGCTGAACTATGTGTATATGAGAGTGCTGCCGTTGGACCAGCTTGCAGGGATACCCGAAAATAAAATTGCGGCCGCGGTAGTCGCAGGCACTTTGATGGGCAATACCGGAGCCGCATTCATTGCGGGGCTCATTCTCACCTGCACTTTTGGTGCTCTCAATGGCTGCATTATCGTTTATCCCCGGATCTATTTCCGCATGGCACAGGAATATGTTTTTTTCAGAAAAGCGGCCTACGTGCATCCATTGTTTAAGACGCCATATATTTCACTGATCTATTCCTGCGTATGGAGTTGCATCCTCGTACTCACCGGCACATTTGATCAGATCACCAACCTCGTGATCTTTTCCGGTTACCTGTTTTTCGGTCTCGCTGTTTGGGGGCTTATCAAAATGAAAAGAGAGAAAAAAATTGTAAAGAAAGTAATCGGTTATCCGGTTATCCCGGTTATTATTATTTTATTTTCTCTGGTTTTGCTGATTAACACCCTGGTTGTTCAACCTGCTGCATCACTGCTCGGTTTACTCCTGATATTAACGGGCGTGCCCTTCTATTTTTATTTTAAGCGAAAGGAAAGCTGACGCTCTTTTCCCATTTATACCGGGATGTATATCACGTCTGAAAGAGTAATTACCAATGTAAATAACGGAACCTTCCCGGTTGCATATCCACGGTATATGCCACCATCATGATTAAAATCAAATACCAGATAAAAATCAGGACAAACGCGTATGGTTTGGGTAAATATTTAAGGAGCCATCTATACATCAGTGAAAGATATGTTTAAAGTTTGTGCCCAGGGAGGCGATATTTTCAGAACCAATGAATATGCAACTAAAAGCAAACAAATGAAATACCCAGATCCTTCCAATCCAGCGGCCGACAGGATGGCCATTGATAAATCCTGAAACTGCAGGTGTCTTTTTTCTTGAATACACGGTAAGCAAAATCAAAACGGCCTGAACTGTTCCCCATACAATATATCTTAAAGATATTTCGTGCCATAGCGCCAGCACCAGCATCGCGCTGATCAGGGCAATCCACCTGTTTCTCGATAAAGCAGCCAGCGGCTGGAATACATAGTCCCTGCACCAGGAGGATAATGAGATATGCCATCTTCGCCAAAAGTCCTGCATATTGGTTGCCATGAATGGTGCGTTGAAATTTTCCATAACGCGTATTCCCCATACTAAACCGGCACCAATCGCGAGATCGGAAAACCCGGCAAACTGAAAGTAGGTGTTTCCGGTAAAAGCAATCACTTCCAGATAAAGCCTGAGCGCATGGGAGCTGACTCCCCGCGCGACCTGGGTCAGCTGTGTGCTGAAAAGAAAATTCCCCAGAAAATCAATTTTAACCAATCCGTAGAGTATCCTTTCTAAACCATCTGAATATTGAGATGCATTCCATTTCATTCTTCTCAGGCTGCGCTGAAAATCGGGCATCCTGTGTATGGGTCCGATCAGGATCACCGGCAAAAAAAGTAAATACTGGAAATAGGAAAGCAGTGCCGGCTTTTGCATTTCAGCTTTATAACATTCAAAGGCCACGTGAATCTGTCTGAAGGCGTAATAAGACAGACCCAGCGGAATCAGCCATTGCCCGGTGGCAAATTTCCATTTGTAAACGAGCAGCGGAAGAAGTGGCAAAAAGACCGTTACAATAACCTTAATGCGACCGGATTTAATGAAATCATATTTCCAAACCAACCATTGAAGAAATGCTACGCTTAACATTAATAGCACAGATGTGGGAGCAATCCAGGCAAGCAGGATAAACGTGATAGCAGCCATGATATTGGCCTTCCAGTAATTCGGCACACGCCATATCAATGGTGATGTGAAGAGAATGACAGCAAGAAATAATGCCTGCAGTCTCATAATTTTTTTAGTTGATCTACCATGGCGCGGCAAAAAAATTCACAGAAAATAGCACTTCCCTTATCGTTTAAATGGGCCTTGTCAAAAAAATAAGTACTGTCCAGCCTCAGGTGCGGGTCTGCATAAACCAATGGGATTTTCCGCTGCAGGTAGTCAATGTTCCTGTCAAATTCTGCAGTATCAGGACTTTCCCATTTTTTCGATTCCAAACCTTTTTCAATGGGAAAATTCACCAGCAGGAAACGGGTACCGCCTGATTGCCATCGTTCAGCAAGATTTCTGAAAGTAACAAGTTCAGAGCTGTCGACCATTCCATTTCTCATGTCCCAAATGGGAAAGGAAAGGGCCTGTAGATATACAGGTCTTATATCCGGCTCATATGGGTTAAGTAATTTTTTAAATGCCAGCATATTCCTGAAAGTCCCTCCATACCTGGTCAGAATCGGAACGTCGGCGCCACGGTAAAAAAGCATATTCGCTTCGACGATGACGAGGCTCGGCTGCACCCGTTGAAGCACGGGCATTTCTTCTATCATCGCAGATAAAATACCGGACTCCTGCCAGTATTTAATAACTTTTGTGCTTTGGCCCGTCTCTCTCTCGATGCAGGAGGCCAGGCTATCGCTATGCGAAAGCCCGGACTCAACCAGGGAGGTGCCGAATATGAGGACAACAGGCTCGTTATGGGCAGTCTGAAATCCATTCCTGACGAATGATTCCCTGCTCGCCCTTTCGTATAAACACACAGATCGGTCGGTAAAAATAATCCATGCAAACACAACGGCTACTGCCGGGATAAGTAAAATCCAGACAGCCAGTGGAGGAAATTTATTTTGGGCCGGATTATCCATGCTTTACTTTAATCAACTCAGTCGCTTTCCGGATACTATTCATGGTGATCACTTCTGCAGTATTGAAGCGCACTTTAAAATGGTCCTCGAGGGAAGTGATAAAACTGAGATGTGCCAGGGAATCCCATCCTGCAACGGTTTGGGAAGTATCGTGTATGGAAAGCCGGGTCACTGGCACCTGGAAAGATTCTGATGCAATGGAAAGTACATCGTCTTCAAAATCTCCGGTATTTACCAGGTTCCTGGGTTGAAGGTTCAATAATTGATCGCGGAGCGCATTTAGCTGCACTTTGCCGGATACACCTTTAGGGAGCGAATCGACAATAAATATCCGGTTCGGCACTTTCTTTTCTTCGAGGGATTGGCGGCATTCTTCAATGATCTCCGTCCCTGTCAGATTTGATCCGGGTTTCAACACGACTGCTGCGACCAGTCTCTCGCCAAATACTTCATCGGGCATCCCTACGGCACAGGCTTCTGAAATGTCCGGATTTCTCAGAATGCATTCGGTCACCTCTTCCGGTTGAATATTAATACCACCGGAAATGATCAGATTCTTTTTTCTCCCGCGTATCGTAACAAATCCATCAGCATCCTGCGAAGCCAGGTCACCACTCAGA
Source organism: Chitinophagaceae bacterium (assembly GCA_025449645.1). Classification (GTDB taxonomy): domain Bacteria; phylum Bacteroidota; class Bacteroidia; order Chitinophagales; family Chitinophagaceae; genus Puia. The sequence goes on from JANWIY010000001.1 coordinate 38,248, forward strand.
AACCATCCGTGAGCAAAAGCTTCATCTGTCAATACAGGATCTGCCCAGTAATTTTTCATGATATGATCGCCGCGAAGACAGAGCTCACCGGTTTGCCCGGTCGCAATTTCCTCGAACTGATCATTTACAATTCTTATTTCGCAGTCCACTGGTTTGCCGACAGAGTATTTGCGGTAGGTTCCAGTCAGCGGTCCGCAAAACAGACTGCCGGCAACGGTCTCCGTTAGTCCGAATACATTTGAAACAGGAACTTTAAATACTGTTTCAAATTTATCCCACAAGCTTGGTTCTAGATGTGCCGAAACAGAAATCAGGGCTTTGAATTCCGGGTATTGAAAACTGTCTTCATAATTTTCAGCAAAAGGCAGGACCATATTAAGCATGGCAGGAACTACAAAAACATGTGAGATATTATTCGCATATCCATAGTCGAGGAATTCCTGAATTTTTTCAATGGCAAACTTGAAGGGCTTGTGCCAGGTGCATCCGGTGTACGCTGCCAGCACGGGCCCCTGAATACATCCGTCGGCATGACAGAGAAAAAGCAGGTTCATCAACCGGCTGTTCTCATTCATTCCGTATACTTTTTTCAGCGTAGCGAGATGCGCTGCCAGATTTCCCTGTGTAATGGAAACACCTTTGGAATCTGCAGTGGTGCCTGAAGTGAAAATAATATAGGCGATAAGGTCCGGTGCAGGAGTTGCAGGAAATTTACTGACGGGAGTTGCTTTTTCCAGTGCGGTTAAATAATCGTTCGAAGACGATTCAGTTTTATTCTTCTTAAGAAATTTTCCGAGGAGTCCGGTGCCGGAAACACTTTCCTTCTGAAAAGTGAGCACGGGAAGTGATGAAGGAAGTTGCCAGTGCTCCAGCGTTTCCTTATCCGCTATGATATATTTCGGGTTGGTACGGCTGATGGTGCTTTTGGCCCTGGGTGCTTTTGATTCGGGATCGGCGATCACTACGGTAATGCCATTGGCAAGTGCGGAAATAAAAAGCGCGCTCATTTCGGGTTCATCAGCAACGGCGAGTACGATTTTGTCGCCGGACTTAATACTCAATGATTCAAAAAGTCCGGAAATCTGCTTGATCTTTTGCTGAAGCCAGCCATAGGTAAAAGCTTTCTGCCGGGTCTGCAGAAAAGTTTTATCAGGGTTTTGGGAATAGACATTTTCTAGCATAGGAGGTTTATATTTTGAAATAATGATCGAGCAGGGTCTTGCGAAGCACTTTATTGTGATTGCCCCGGGGTATCTGGTCCACGGCTTCTATAAGTAACGGTACCGCATATGCGCCAATTCGTTCCATGATTGTTTTCTTAATGGCTGCGATGACAGGGGCCGTCTGTGCGCTGTCTCCCGGAACAAAAAACAACGCAATGGATTCCCTTTCTTTTTCCAGGAGCGGACAAAGCGCCCAGTCGCTCAATTCCGGCATCTGCTGTAAAACTTCCTCCACGGCCATAAGCTCTATTCTTTCGCCGGAAGGCAGTTTAATAATATCTGATAATCTTCCATAAAGGCTAATGCTGCCATCCGGATATTGCGAGGCCAGGTCCTTTGTGTGAAACCATCCATTGTGGAGGCATGCAGCAGAAGCTTCGGGATTACGGTAGTATCCTGTGAATACGCCTGACCCATAAATGCAGAGCTCACCTTTTTTGCCGGCTGGCAATTCATTGCCGGACTCGTCAATAATTTTTACAAGGCAATCAATTGGCTGTCCGATGCAGTAATCGTCTGTTGCCTTAAAGCCCGGAGGCTCGGCAATGCAGATGCCGGATGTTTCCGTGAGCCCGTAATAATTAAGGAGCGGAACGCCGGTTTGATTTCCCCATTTCATTCTTAACTCAGAAGGCAGCGCATTGCCCGTGCATAAAGCGAGGCGGATGCTATGACGCGAAGGCGCAAGTTGGGAATCGCGGGAGGCAAGTAATAATTGTTTAAAGAATGAAGGGTTCGCAGTGAGAATCGTAATATTTTCCTCAAGGATGAGTTGAACGAGTTGATAAATATCTTTTCCTTTTTTCGGGATCAGGCAGCAGGCGCCCACTTCAGCCATGCAGACAGTAGCCTGGCGCAGGCCGCTCATGGTCTCCAGGGAGCCGAGGGCGAAATAGCGATCGGTCTTTTTCCACTGATATGTTTCTGTCATCGCTCTTCCGGAGCGGATCAGTTGCGCATGCGAAAGCGGAATCCCTTTGGGATTACCTGTTGATCCGGTGGTCCACAGTATGACGGCTATGTCACCCGGATCGGGACCTGTAGCGGGTTCCAGGTGGTTTTCGGCATTTGACGAAAGCCAGGAATCAAAAGAGAAATCAGATTGGTATCCGGGCTCATTGATCAGATCCGTCATGATCATTTTACGGATTCCTGCATTCTTAAGTTGGGCATGAATTGCCGGATCCACCAGCGCCATGGAAGGGGAAAGCTGTCTAACGTATTCCTGTATGCGAAGCGCAGATTCCTTGGGCGATATCGGAACAATCACAATGCCCATGGTCACGGCTGCCCAGAAAACCAGCATGATCTCCGGATGAAGGTCAGCACAAATCAGCAGCTTGTCGCCTTTGCGAAGCCCGTCCTGCAAAAGCGCCTTTTGAACCAGGGAGATAAGTTCGTCCGCGTCACTGTATTTGAGCGATTCCTCTCCGCATTTGATCCAGGTATCATCGGCGAAAAATGTCGCCGCCTGTTTCCAGAGTGAGGCCAGATTTTCTTCTTTTCTTTCCAGGATGTATTGCTGGTGACCGAGTAAGGTCTGCAGACGGAAACCTGCTTCATCAACCGGAACAACCTGTGCAAGTTCAAGTTGAAAAGCAGTTTCCAGGATCTGCTGCATGTCCTCTTTGTCAATATTCGTTTTTCTTCTTATTTCATTAAGCGGGTAACCATGGCCGGCCCAATAAAGCACTTCGCGTGTTTGCCCGTCGACCGTTATCCCGATACTATCGCTGACGCGTTTGGTATATACTGAATGTCTTTCCAGTAATTCATCTATGAGCGGACCGTAGGTTTTGGTATTAAACTCAATGCAGTGCGTCAATTCGTTGATATGCAAAAATGGATTCTGGAGCAGGTAAGATTTTTCCCAGTTCTGTTCGTGACCGCGCCAGGGTTTCAGCACGGGTGCGCTATCGGCCGGAAGCCAGGCCACGCAACCGTTGTAGTCGGTGTGTGCAGGCTCGGAAACAAGCAATTTTTCTTTATCTGTGCTGCGGTCGTTCCAATTAAAATTTCCCGGCTCCGACATGACCCATCCTTTTCTATGGGTCAGCGGCCCGAGTTGTGAAAAAAGAAAATCATAATCGTTCCCATGGAGCTGACGGCAGCCGCGGTCAAAATACGGATCGGGCTCATTGTTCGTCAGGTGCACATGCGGAAAAAGAATTGGAGCAGTTGGTTTGGCAATTCGATTTATTTCCGAAAGCAGGTCGGGCTGGTTGAAGCGGTGCAACAGATCCATTCCAACGATAGCGGAAACGCTGTGGGTTTCCAAAGGGAAAGGACGGAGAAAATCCGCGAACATTACGGTATGATTAGCCCTTCTTTCACGTGACATCCAATAATGAAAACCTTTATAGCCGAGAATATCCTTATCCGCCTCCCATACGGTGATCACGTGCTGATCCGGAAACCATCCGGCGAGCATGGAGGCCGTCCATCCGCTACGGTCCCAGAGATTCAGGATTGTATCACCCGGTTGCAATTGCTTCCGGATATAGTCGACAAACGGGAACAAAGCTTTGAAACATTCATTGAAAGGCTGAAAGCAGGCGTAAATATCAAGAGATGGAAAGCGTCCCTTCTGACGAAGGAACTGCCGGTACTTATATTTATTACGGGAAAGATAGTTTTGGAGGGAGTCCAGTTCATCACCGTGGGAACGCAGGATCAGGTCCTTTTTATCGCCAAAATGCAGGTGGCCGATAAACGGATAAGACGCAGATTGTTCAGGGATTAGTTTCCAGCCAG
>JANWIY010000002.1 GCA_025449645.1 Chitinophagaceae bacterium
ATTTCATAGGATTGCCCCCATTTTTCACCAAGCACTACGGACAAAATGTAATATACATCCCGGGGATCGATGGGCTTGCTTATGAAATGCACCGCTCCCATTTGCTTTAATTCCAACGAATCTTTCTCGTCTGTTGAGGTAGTATATATGAAGACCGGGATTTCTTCCAGACGTTTGTCTTTTCTGATTTCTTCCAGACATTGCTTACCGCCGATCCGGGGCATCCTTAGATCCAAAAAAATGTAATCGGGAGGCAAATTGTGTTCGTCCTTCAAAAGTTTCAATGCCTCCTGACCATCACTTGCAGTGACAATTTCAATTTGCTGATTTACTTCTCTTGCCGATTCAATAAATAATTGTTTGTCATCCTCATCGTCATCGGCGATAAAAACTATGATATTCTCTTTCATCGAATCATATGTTTCTGTTCAATATGGTTTCTTTCAGCGGATTGTGTTAAAGGAAGCAGGATATAGAACACCGCACCTTCGTTATCTCTGCCCTCGGCATGTATCCCCCCTTGGTGATGTCCCACAATTTTTTGACATAGTGCCAGGCCTATTCCTGTTCCGGAATACTGCTGCCGATTGTTCAATCGTTCGAAAATGGAGAAAATCTGCTCGGAAAATTGTTGTTCGAAACCAATGCCATTATCAGTAAAGCTAATTTCAGAATAGCAAAGCTCCCTGTTTAAATTGAACCTTCGATTGGATTCATTTGCGGTTTCCTCGGATGAGAGTATCCTTGATGAAACGGTGAGGGAAGCGGGTATTCCATTCTTGGAAAATTTCAGGGCATTACCCACCAGGTTATAAAAAAGCTGGGTTATCTGTAATGGAATTGCTTCTATAACGGGCAAATTCCCTATTCTGACGAAAGCATGTTTCTCAAGGATCAGCAAATCGAAATCTTTTAGAGTGGTGTTTAAGACCTGGTTCAAATCGGTCGAAACGAACATATTTTCCATGTTGACTATTCTGGAAAAATTAAGAACGTCATTGATAAGTAATGACATTCGCTCCGAAGACCCTTTGATCTTATCGATCAATTCAGTAGTATCATTTGGCGGATCTTTTTTAATACGCTGTTTGAGCAGAGATGTAAAGGTTTGGATTTTTCTCAAAGGCTCCTGCAAATCGTGTGAGGCGATGGAGGCGAATTGATCGAGGCTTTTATTTAAATGCTCCAGCTCGAGATTGTTTTTGCGCAATGTTTCCGTGTGTTCTACCTGGTGGGTGACATCCTGGATGGTTCCGATCGTCATTTTTCGGCCGGGTTTACCGATTGGCCTTTCAGTATTGCTGAAGTGTTTTATTTGCCCGCTTTTGCAGAGGACCCGATACGTTAATTGCAAAGGAACGGTTTCATCGGTTGCATTCGACACCGATTTAAGCACTCGTTCTTTATCATCGGGATGGACAAAAGTGAGATACTTTTCAATGGAGGGAACAAACTCCTGCGGCAAGCAGCCAAGCATTCGGAAAAGGTTATCGGAATATATCAATTCGCCTGTTTGTAAATTCAGTTGATAACTTCCGGCGTGAGCAATTTCTTCCGCGAGATTGAATATTTTGTTTTGGATCTGCAAGTGATTCCGGTAATTTGTAATAAGTTGCTCAGTCTGCTTTTTATCCGAAAGATCCGTAACGATCATTCCCACTGTAGCCAACTGCGGCTGAAGGCTGGTGAGAGAAATGTAAACCGGAATATCTTTGTTATTGACGGATAAAGTAATTTCTGTCTTGCTGCAGCCGTGAAGCGCCAGGGCAAAATGCTCCTGGAATTTCTCCAGGCATTCCCGTGAAATAAGATCAAAAATGTAGGAGCCCGTTACTTTTTCATGCGGCATATCTATTAATTTGGAAAAATAGTTGTTGGTGTATATTATTAAACCTTCCGGCGTTAAGTTTAGCGCGCCTTCGCTGAACTTCTCTATCAAAATACGGTAGGCATAATCCAGGCTTTGCAAGGTGAACACTTCGGGTTTGCCATCCTTCCTGATAGCAAAGGCATCGACGGAACCGGTTTTTATGGCATCCAGCGCTTCCTGAGCTTCGGAGAGGCGTGATTTAAGATCTTCGATTTTCGATAACAAATCTTCCGGGGTTGTTGTGTCCATCTGTTATTCATTGAGGGTGATGCCAAGCCCGAGGGCGATTTTTACCGTATCGGACAAATCGCCTATGAATGTCCTTTTTGGCAAAGGAAGTTGCCTGATGAGCGAAGGACTGAAAATGATCTTCTGTTCTTCGGCAACGGAAGGGTTTTTATAAATGTCTATTATTTCGAGGTCAAAATGGCCGTCGAGATATCGGTAGCAGAGTCGTGTAATGTTTTGAATGGCACGCTGTGAAATATCTGACATGCCTGTAATATATAATTGAAGCGAAACCTTTTCACCGTTAGCAAGTTCAATATTCGATTTATTTTCCATCAGTAGCCATCTTTAAGATTTATAGTTTGAACCATTTTCCGGAACTGCCTGATTTTGTTCAGATGTGTTTTTACTTTGTTTCGTTGGCATAATAGCATTCTTGATCCTGATGCCTTCATCGGTGACGATAAAGTCTCTTATCTCGCTGGAATGCCCCATGCCACGGGACTTCTCGATATAGAGACTGCGGACCCGGACCTTTTTCCTTTCTTCATTCCGTAATTTGACCCATGTGTCGACCAATGAGGATATAACCTCTTCGGTTAACGTGGTATAGTTGATTGGCTGCTCATGTGTCAGTGAAGTGAACAAGGCGCTGATCTGATGCATTTTAAGTGTATCCATTAATCTGGCGAGCATCGCCCTGACCTCTCCCCTGCTTCCTATTGTAATAAGACTGCTGATGGGATCGATAATCACCGTTTGTGGCTTGAACTCGAGGATATATTTATGCAATGACAATAAATGCATTTCAAGGCCGTGCAATGAAGGCCGCGAAGAATGGATTAAAAGCAGCTTTGACTTTACATAGGGTTTAAGATTCAATCCGACTGACGCCATGTTCCGGACCAACTGATCGGGTGATTCTTCGAATGAAAAATAGAGCACTTTCTCTTTTCGTCTGCAGCTGCCCAGGGCGAAATATGCGGCAAGTATCGTTTTTGCCGTACCGGTCGACCCTGTTATAAGCGTGCAGGTCCCCCTGTAATAGCCGCCCCCATTGAATAACTTGTTAAGGGCGGGGAGCCCTGTTGAGATTATTTCAGCCGATGTAGTATGTGTAAGTTTTAATGAAGTGATGGGAAGAACGGAAACGCCATTTTCGTCGATCAAAAAGGGGTATTCATTCGTGCCGTGCGTGGAGCCCCTGTACTTGACAATCCTTAACCGCCTCGTGGCGATTTGATCAATTACGCGGAAATCCAACAAGATGACACAATCGGAGACATACTCCTCGAGGCCTTGCCGCGTCAGGGATGTTTCTCCGCGTTCGCCCGTAATGATCGTACTAACTCCTTTTTGTCTTAGCCATTGAAAAAGCCGCCGGATCTCGGAACGGAGTATTGCCGTATTATTCAGCCCGGAAAATAGGGACTCAATGGTGTCGAGCACTACTCTCTTGGCCCCAATTGAATCGATGGCATGATTTAACCTGATAAACAGTCCTTCGAGGTCATATTCGCCCGTTTCCTGAATTTCCGATCTTTCAACCCTGATATAATCGATCTTCAGTTGTTTTTGTGCAATGGATTTTTCCAGATCGAAACCAAGCGATCGTACATTTTGAATTAAGTCGATGGCAGATTCTTCAAAGCTCATGAATACACCCGGTTCGTTGTATTCCGTAATTCCCTTTACAAGGAATTGAATGGCCAGGATCGTTTTGCCGGAACCGGCACTTCCGCAAATCAGGGTAGGGCGGCCGTGTGGAACCCCGCCTCCTGTTATTTCATCGAGCCCATCCACGCCCGTCGGTGTTTTGAGTAAGATATTGTTACCCTGTTTCATTATTGTATTTGATTTAGACTGAGGAGGTTTACGGCATGCAGGGAAAGATAGCGAGAAGCAGATTTCAAAATGTTACATCCTTGGCTGGGAGGGTTATATAATTCACACTTTATCCTCTTCAGGGATGCTGGGTCGAGTCGATCCGGGCAGGCATAGCCATTACCGCCGGGGTAATCACGGCCGTCGGAGAATATACGCTCAATTTGGCTTGTTCAACCGCTATTTTGCTTTTGAGGTCCATTATTTGTTTATTCAGATCGTCCAATTTGCCGGATTCGTTCCTCGATTTTCTGGCGTCGCTTTTCGCATTGCCCGCTTTACTATTGGCGTCACTCGCCAATTTCTTATTGTCCGGGTCGGCATTCAGCTTTTCTGCCGCGTTTGCGTTATCGCTGGCTGCATTCTGCGCATCGACAGCGGCGTTTTGTTTGTTTTTAGTTTTTTGATCGACCATATTTTGCAGCTTTGCCAACTTAAGTTGATCCTGGCTGATTTGAGCAACCAGCGTCAGCGAGTCGATGTTTGCATTCTGAGCTAAAGTTGATGTGCAGAAAAGAAACATTCCAGCTACGATTAGATACGATGATTTTTTCATAGACCTAAAGGTATAGCCGAATTGCCGGTATAGTGTTATACTATTAAATATTGAAGTTACATGTTTCACACTGCGTTCTATTTCCAGATGACACATTCACGGATACGGGTGTGAAAGTTATAAAGTAATGGCAGAGTTGTGTAACGCTTGGCATCAATGGAAGCAACACCTTTGTGAGGCGAAATGGCTTGGTGGAAGCATTCGCATCACATTAAAAGCATCAAAAATGGATACCAGCGCTATCGTCTCCCGCGGCCGTAATGCAATGTTGCATTGTATTACGCAGTCCTCTATTCTTTCTGCATCTTATTTGGCTTTGGGGCGGGCAAAAAATAAACCCGCAGAATATATTTCTGCCCTTGTTCATGAAGTTAGAAATCCGCTCTGTAATATCAATCTGGCTTTGGAAATGCTGGACTCATCGGGTCTGGATGAAGAACAAAGGGAGTATCTTAACATCATCACGAGGGGGTCCCGCCGGATAAAAGATCTGGTAAACACTCTTCTCATATCCGATCGGATCGCAAACTATACAGCTGAATCCTGTACCTTACACCAATTATTGGAAGGAGCATTGGCCATAATTCAAGATCGTATTCTACTAAAAAAAATTACCGTTTGCAGGGAGTATGAAGTGACGGAGCAAACAGTATTGCTGGACAAAGATAAAATGAAAGTGGCCTTGATTAATATCCTAACCAATGCAATCGAAGCCATGTCTTCGGGCACAGGTAAGTTGAGACTGGTTATCAGATCTACCGCCGCACAAAGTTCCATCGAAATTCATGATAACGGCATAGGAATTAGTCAGGAACATCTAAAGATGATTTTTAAACCGCATTTCACCAATAAGCCGGGTGGAATAGGATTGGGGCTTTCCACCACATTGGATATTCTGCGCGCAAATCATGCCAGGGTGGATGTTCGATCAGAGGAGGGTTCGGGCACCTGTTTCACGCTTTCATTTTGCCGGAGGGAATAATCACCCGCCCTCAGGGTGGCGTTTAATTTTGATCGGATACCGGCCCCGCCATACGGCAAAATGTGTGAATTATGTAATATGTACCATGATTAATGTAGTACGCATGCTTCCGGGACGACCTACCTTCGTTTAGGTTTTAAACGGAATTTTGAAGTATATTGGGCCGGGTTCCTATCCGGCCCTTTTCTATTTTTAAATTTGGTTATGCCAGCAGTAACATTCAACAATATCCATAATTCCTTCTTTCAGTCTGTCAAAAAGGAGGTGGACGCCTACTTCA
>JANWIY010000003.1 GCA_025449645.1 Chitinophagaceae bacterium
CGAGGCTTAACTTTTACAGTCAGTACATCTTTGGCCGGATCCCTGTTGGCTTCACCAGTCCTTTTAATTCCCCATTGCCCGGTTTCAGAATTCAGGATAATAGTCCATTCAGTTTCTGTCGGAATGGTAAACAAACTGTATTTACCAGCGGGCAATTCTTTTCCTTCCACCTTGATGGGTTTGCTTGTTTCAAATATGGTTGCTTCATTCGCACCTGCCCGCCATGCTTTTCCATAGGGAACCAGGTCACCCCATATTTTTCTTCCCTTAACCGAAGGACTGCTGTAATTAATTGTAATCGTAGCTCCGCCTGCTATGCCGGTGGCTGTTTTCGGAGGGCTGGGACGACTGGATTTATCGCCCTGCGCCCAGATAAGTGAAGACATGAATACGCCTGCCAGTGTCAATACTAAGGCCCTTGTAAAGATTGTACTTTTCATATGATTATCATTTGATTGTTTAAAAAACCCATTCCTTGCGTAAAGTTAAGGTATACCAAAACCATTTTTACGCTGCAAATACTATACCTGTCTGTTTTACCATAAAATCCTAATGTCGCAGCGGATAACCGTATCCGATTCTGGATGCAGGTGTCCGAAGATACCGTTCTTACGGCAAACACTAAGCGCCGGCGAATGCAGTGAAATTTATGATATAAAGCGCTTACTTTACAGCAAAATGTATGTGTATCCTGATCTGATTCAAAGTTCAGGTTGAAATGTTATTAAGAAGCAGACTAAATTCCAAAATATGGGTTGAGGATGGATAATTTGATCGTTTTATTATTGATTGGATTTGCTGTCGGAACCCTGGGCACATTAATCGGCGCCGGCGGAGGGTTTATCCTGGTACCCATACTGATCATTACGAATCCGCAACTTTCTCCTGATATCATCACGGCTATTTCAATGGCTATCGTAGCGGCGAATGCCATTTCGGGCTCCTTTGCTTATGCAAGGTCAGGGAGGATTGATTATAAAGCCGGAATTGTATTTGCGCTATTTACAATTCCCGGTTCGGTATTGGGTGTGTATACTACTGCCTATATTCCTAAAACAGCATTTCATATTATTTTCGGTGTTCTGCTCATCCTATTGGCGGTCTTCCTTTTTATTTCTAAAAAGCAGATCCTTGTTTCAGTATCCAGGGTTCCTGATTTAAAAAGCCATTTTAAACATCATGAAATAACTGACAAGGCCGGGATCACCTATGCATATACTTTTAATCAATATCGTGGAATAATTATCAGTATAGTTGTTGGCTATATTTCACCCTTACTGGGAATCGGAGGGGGGATTATTCACGTTCCTGCATTGGTAAACTGGTTGAACTTTCCGGTATTTGTGGCCACAGCCACTTCGCACTTTATCCTTGCCGTGATGTCGACCGTAAGTGTTGTGACACATATTGTACAAGGAAGTTATAGGGACCCTATCGTGTTGCGTATGGTGCTTGGCATCAGTGCCGGAGCCATCGCCGGTGCCCAGCTTGGGGCTTTTCTTTCGCATAAGATCAGGGGGAAAATGATTATCCGGGCCCTCGCATTATGCCTTGCCCTGGTTGGCGTTCGAATTCTGTTAGGGAACTTGTGATCTATGAGGAGGTATTTAAGACCCTGGTTTTCAAATATAAAACCCGGATATTCAGGGTGTTAACAGACTGTTAAAACGCTGAGTCAATCAAGATTCCGGCAAATTTTTATTAGCTTAAACCTTTAAATCATCTCAAAGTCCAAATCTAAAACAAACCCGTTATGCAAAAATTGTTATCCAGAATGGCCATCCTTTCGGTAATCTTCATGGCTATTACTTTCTCTGCCTCTGCTCAGATTTATGTCAAAATCCGCCCTGTAGCGCCCGTTATCGTGAGGCCTGCGCCACCCAGTCCGGCCCATGTATGGATTGGCGAAGAGTGGGAACCCAGAGGTGGTACATATGTATATGCTGGTGGTCATTGGGCCGCTCCTCCGCATCCAGGATGGATTTGGATTCCTGGTCACTGGAGACGCCACGACCGCAATGGTGAAGAATGGATCCGTGGTCATTGGAGAAGGAGGTAATTGAACATTAAATTAAAAATTAAAAAGTAAAAAGTAAAAAGGCGTTCCCTTTTTAATTTTTACTTTTTAATTTTTAATTTTTACTTTTTAATTTTTAATCATTCACGGACGATTCAGCTTCTCGATCTGCACGTCATATAGGGCTTTTGTCTGTACGAGGTCCGGAACACTATGATACCAATTGGATTCGTGTTCGATGGAAAGCATTCCATTAAAACTCTGGCGTTTTAATTCAGCCAGCACAGCTGGAATATCGATCACTCCTTTGCCGACCACTGTGTCAGCGGCCTGAGTATCATTAAACTTAACAATATCTTTCAGGTGAACACCGAAAATGTGTCCTTGCAGTTCCTTGAGGCAATCAACTGGGTTGAGACCATTGCGGGCCCAGTGCCCGATATCTGCGCATGAACCAATATGGCTATGTCCTTTAACGGCTGCCAGAACAGAGTCCGGGCTCCAATAAACATTGGGTTTTGGATGATCGTGAATGGCTACGTTAATTCCGTAAGCGCCGGCCAGACTGTCCACCATGTCCCATTGCGTTTTCAGCGGTTCTGCCGTGATATAACTCAGGCCGAATTCTTTTGCAAGGTCGAAGGCCTTAATCCATTCAGCTTTGGTTTTTGGTGTGATCACGCCCATCGCTACAATATGAATTCCTTTTGTCTGAAGCAGCTGTTTTAATTTTTCGCGTGTCTCGGCAGACATTTCTGTCCCGAATCCCCCCTTCATACCGTCACCCAATTTCTGCCCAAAAAATGCTTCGATATTTTTTATTCCCGTGCTATCCACTTTGTTCAGTGCATCAGTAAATGGAAACATGCGGAAAGTCCACATCTGAATACCCAATTTAAAACCCGCGGTTGAACCACTGGGAACAGTATCTGTTTTTACCTGCGTGGTATCCGTAGTGGCAGAGGATTGCGTATTGCTATTGCATGAGGAAATGGCAAACATGCTCAGAACAGAGACTAAAAAACCGGCAAACAATTTCATCTTCGTATTTTTTATGAATGAATAAAATTTGTACGAACTTAAAACTCCGCAAAATTAAATCAATTTTAGGGAAAAAATCCGATCAGTAATTACTAATTCCGGATTCTGAGAAATTTGTTCCCTTATAATAAGCCAAATATAACAGCCGGCTCCGGGGTAGGAGCCGGTCTCATTGCAGTGATCCGGTACAAAAAATTCGAACTTATTGCCGGGAAACCGGCCAGGCTCTAGAAATTAAATTTGCTTGTCAGGGAAGAAAGCAGGTTTTCAGCTTTTGATTTTATCTCTTCGGTCAGATCCGTTCCTGAAGCGGCAGAATCCACGAATCCACGCAAGGATTCAGGTAGCTTGCCTTTAATGTAATCGAGTACATGGGAGACTGCTTCCCCGGCCTGCTCATTTGTCATCCCTGTTTTTTGCTGAAGCGATTGAATGAGTTCGTTCATATTCATTTATTTGCAGAGAAAATGTAGGATTTAGCTGCATTTATTTATGTTATTCAAGTGTTAACCGGATCTGTTTCATTCGCTAATTTCAATACGATATCCCCGTTCACCGGGTGCCCGACGCAAGTAAGGATCAGGCCCTGCTTTAATTCTTTTTCTGTGAGCACTTCATTGTTCGACAGCCATACTTCTCCGGCAATGCATCGCAGGGCGCAGCTGCCGCATTTGCCAGTTTCGCAGCTGTAGGGAAGGGATATCCTTTGTTTTTGGGCCGCTTTTAAGATGGTATCCGGATAATTTACACTAAAACGGTGGGCATGACCGTGAAGTTCCAGGTTGACATAATGCGTGCCTGTATCCGGAGGAATCAACCGGGGTTTGAATGTGCGTGAAGGATTAAAATCTTCCTTTTTAATATGATCAGCAGGGAAGCCTTGTTCTTGCAGCATAAAGACGATCATCCGCATATAAGAGGGAGGGCCGCAGGTATAAAAAAGTGTTTTGCCCGAATCGAAGCGTTCTGTCCTTAAAAATTCAAGGAGCAATTCGCGGTTCAAACGTGCTCTCCTCAAATCAAAAATGGAACTGAATAAAAAATGAATGTGCAGGCTTTTTTCAAATCGTGATTCGAGCATTTTCAGGCTAGAATAAAAGACAGTGGTCTGAACTGACTGATTGCTGTAAATTAAAATTATACGGATTTGCGGATAGGCATGAAGAGCCGTCTTGATGAGCGAATAGATTGGCGCAATGCCACTGCCGGCGGCAAAAAAGAAAATGGTCCGGTAAAGGCGCATATTCCCGGGCAATCGAAAAAAACCTGACGCGCCGGTGGTTAGAATGAAGTCGCCCGGCCGTGCATTATCCACCAGCTTTCTCGAAAAAAAGCCATTGGCAATCCGCTTCACTCCGATTGCCAATGGTTCACGCAATTCCGGCGAGGAAGTAATAGAATAGGATCTCCTGATTTCTTCATCACCGGTTTTGTGAACCAGGGTCAGAAACTGACCAGACAGATAGCTAATCTGATGATCCTCCTTAAAAACAAAACTTTTAAAGTCCGCGGCCTCATCAATAATCTGCTCGATGGTCAGGATTTTATAGAGATTATCCGGGATTTCTTCGTGCATGGCCAATGAAAGTTATAAAATCCCTGCTTACCTTCGGCTTAATATTTTGTTCCATTTCTCACTGTTAAAAGACTAGCATGAAAAAGATTTTGTTTCTAATGATTGGTTTTTTGAGCGGGGCCATTGCCCTCGCCCAGTCTGATGATGAATCGGCTGCACCAAGAGTAAAAACAGGAGATGGGATATTGCAGGGAATCAATGCTTCCGGGATTTATATCTTTAAAGGAATACCCTTTGCACAGCCTCCTGTAAACGATTTGCGCTGGAAAGAACCCCAGCCTGTAAAACATTGGGACGGTGTGCGAAAAGCAGACCATTTCGGCCCCCGCCCCATGCAACTTCCTTTATTTTCAGATATGAATTTCCGTTCCGACAGCGCGAGTGAGGATTGCCTTTACCTGAATGTGTGGACACCTGCAAAATCAGACAAGGAAATGCTTCCTGTACTTGTATATTTTTATGGTGGCGGTCTGATGGCCGGTGATGCCTCAGAATACAGGTATGACGGAGAAAGCATGGCTCGCAGGGGGATTGTAGCCATTACGGTAAATTACAGGCTATCGGTATTTGGATTCCTTGCGCATCCGGAACTCACAAAAGAATCGCCACACCATGCCTCGGGCAATTACGGATTCCTCGATCAGTTTGCCGCCCTCGTGTGGGTAAATCAGAATATAAAGGCATTTGGCGGGGATCCGAAAAAAGTGACCATTGCCGGAGAATCAGCAGGCTCATTTTCCGTCAGTGCGCTGATGGCTTCTCCTCTTACTAAATCCATGATCATGGGCGCAATCGGTGAAAGTGGTTCTTTGGTCGGATTACAACCTACGGCAAGCCTTTCAGATGCAGAGAAGGATGGTATATCATTTGGCGTCAGTCTCGGCGCAAATTCCCTGGCCGCTCTTCGAGCCCTTCCGGCTTCACAGATCCTTAAAGCTACGGCAAGCACGGGCTTTGGCCGTTTTCCTGTATGCATTGACGGTTATTTTTTTCCCAAATCACCTCTTGTGATTTATGCATCCGGTGAAGAGGCAAAGGTTCCCCTGCTCGCGGGATGGAATTCTGAAGAAGGAAACTGGCACTTTATTCTGGGAGGAAATCAACCGACAAAAGATAATTATGTTAAGGCAATTCAGAAAATGTACGGCGATCGCGCTGATGAAGGATTAAAAGCATATAATGTAACCAGTGATGCGGATGTGGAATCCGTTGCGACCGATCTGGCCTCGGACCTTTTCACCGGCTTTAGCACCTGGAGATGGACAGATCTGCAAACACAAATGGGCGATAGCAGGGTCTACCGCTATTACTATGAGCATCCAAGACCGGCAACCCGTCAGTCACAAAAGACACCCCCACCCAAAGGCGCAGTTCATTCCTCCGAAATCGAATATGCATTGGGTAATCTGCCGACAAACAGCGTGTTCGACTGGCAAGCGGATGATTATGAGGTCTCGGCTATCCTGCAGACTTATTTTGCGAACTTTATTAAAAGCGGGGATCCAAACGGATTGGGAGTTCCCGACTGGCCGGCCAATACAAGGGATAAAAAAGTTGAGGTGATGCATATCAATGTAAATAGTATTGCCGAGCCTGACAAGACCAGGGAACGTTATTTGTTTCTGGAACAGACTGCAAAAAAGTGAGCATGCCGGGGCCCATCGGCTTTTAATACTATAATCCCGAATTATAACAGACTTGGTAATAGTCAACTTAAAGCAAACTTCATGACTGACACGAATGGCAGACAACAACGAGCGATTCTTCAAAGGATTGCCAGAAAAGCTATGGTTGACAGGGGACTTCTTCCGGATTTTTCCCCGGAAGCCATCGACGAGCTCAATGGAATCCAGGAAAAACAGGCAATAATTTCCGGAACAACAAAAGATCTGCGGGATCTTGCCTGGTGCTCCATTGATAACGATGATTCTCTCGACCTCGACCAGCTGAGTGTTGCCTTGCCGTTGGCCGGAGAACTGACGCAAATCCTGGTTGCCATTGCGGATGTGGACGAGGTGGTTAAAAAGCAGTCGCCTTTGGACGATCATGCAAAACAAAACACTACTTCGGTGTATACTGCCGCACAGATTTTCCCGATGTTGCCGGATAAACTGTCGACTGGAATTACTTCTCTTAAACTGGATGCAGACCGCTATGCGATTGTTGTTGAGATGAGTTTTGATAATAACGGATCACTGCAAAAAGCTGAAATTTATAAAGCGGTTGTGCGTAACCGGGCAAAACTAGCTTACAACAGCCTGGCTGCCTGGTTAGAAAATACCGGACCAATGCCGGCAGGAATTGCAGGTGTCCGGGGTCTTGATGAAAATATCCGACTTCAGAGCAGCATTGCACAAAAACTTAAATCCCTGCGCTTTGCCAACGGAGCACTTGATTTTGAAACCATTGAAGCCCGGCCAGTATTTTCGGGAGATGAGATAAAAGACATTCAATCAGAAAAAAAGAACAGTGCAAAGAGTATTATAGAAGAATTTATGATCGCAGCAAATGCTGTTACGGCCAGATGGCTCGCTACTGAAAAGTTTCCTTCCATGCGGCGGATTGTTCGCACACCGAAGCGATGGGACCGAATTGTGGAGCTGGCGGCCGAAAAAAAATATAAACTGCCGAAGCTGCCGGATTCTAAAGCGCTGGATCAATTTCTGGTTTCGGAAAAAACTGCCGATCCCGACCGTTTTCCGGATCTTTCACTTAGTGTGATCAAATTATTAGGCTCGGGAGAATATGTAGTGGAGCTACCAGGCCAGGATTCAGCAGGACATTTTGGCCTGGCAGTAAAAGACTATACGCATTCCACGGCACCGAACCGCAGGTTTCCCGACCTGTTGACTCAAAGATTATTAAAAGCAGCTCTTGCCGGGGAAGATGTGCCTTATGGCAATGATGATCTCAGCGGGCTTGCGGCACATTGTACAGAACAGGAAGACGATGCAAAGAAAGTGGAGCGCCAGGTTCAGAAATCTGCGGCGGCCATGCTTTTGCAAAATAAAACTGGTCAGCAATTTGATGCTATTGTTACCGGTGCAACAGACCAGGGCGTTTGGGTTCGTCTTTTTCAGTTGCCCATTGAAGGAAAGCTGGTAAGCGGGTTTCAGGGCATGGACGTTGGCCGCCGGCTTCGCGTACAGCTGGTCAGCACGGACGTGAATCGCGGATATATTGATTTTAAAGGGTTGAGATAATGGCGTGTCCGGTCACCAATTGTTTTAGAACAATTCAATTATGCAGATATGGATTATATATTGGATAAGCCACTATACGGTACAATAGGATTGGAAAAATACCAATGCAGCATTGAATGGCGGAATGGAAAATTCCTTGCAGATGAACCTGTTAAGGCCGGCGGCAAAGATCTTGGACCCGATCCCCATACTTTACTTCTTTCTTCGATTGCTTCATGCACCCTGATAACGCTGAGAATGTATATTGACAGGAAGGGTTGGATAATTCCAGCTATTACGGTTAATACAAATTTATTTCTGCAAACGACAGAGGGGAAAAAGCTGTGTACGATTGACCAGGATATTTTGTTTCCGGGCCCGGTGACTGATGAACAAAAAACCAGGCTGCAACAAATTGCTGCGCAATGCCCGATCTCTAAAATCCTGGAAAGCGAGATCAGGGTGCGCACCTTTGTTTTCAGAAACACTGATACAAAGGAAATCCATTATGAAAATGAGGAATTTTCCGTTGTGTGGAAACCCGGATTTTGCCAGCATTCAGCGAGATGCTGGACTCAGCTGCCTGAAGTGTTTGATCCTAAAATAAAAAAGTGGATAAATCCGGATGGTGCTCCTGCCGGGAAAATAGAGCAGCAGGTGAAGAAATGCCCCTCTGGTGCATTGGGCTTTATTAATAAAAAAAACCCAAAATAACCGGGTGAGGCGCTGAAACGAGGATGCTCATTGCCCTGGGTTAAAAGTAAAAATTAATACATGAAACATATATCCATACTCGTTCCAAAAGGAGACGCGGCGGTGAGCTGCATCGAGGGCTCGTTCACTGTGTTCACCAAGGTGAATGCTTTTTTGGAGGATCGGGGCAAGCCTGGTTTATTCAAAGTGCAATTGGTAGGTCTCACCAAAGAAGCCCAGGTATATCAGCGTTTATTTAAAATTTATCCTGACCTTGTTTTGGATGAAGTGAAAAAAACAGATCTGATCATAATCCCGGCTGTGAACGGCGATATGGAAAAGGTAGTCGCAATGAATGCCGAATTTATTCCCTGGATGATCAGGCACTACAAGGCCGGAGCAGAGCTAGCCAGCCTTTGCGTCGGCAGTTTTATACTTGCATCCACTGGCCTGCTGGCAGGAAAAAAATGTTCCACCCATTGGCAGGCTGCAAACGAATTCAGAAAAATGTTTCCGGAGGTAAACCTGGTTTCAGAGCGGATTATTACGGATGAAAACGGGATTTACTCTAGTGGGGGAGCCAATTCATTTCTGAACCTGATATTATACCTGGTCGAAAAATATGCCGGCCGTGATATGTCTATTTTTGCTGCCAAAGTATTCGAAATAGAAATTGACCGGGATACCCAGTCCCCGTTCATAATTTTTGGGGGACAAAAAGAACACGACGATGAACCTGTTCTGAAAGCCCAGGAATTCATTGAAAATAATTTCCAGGAGAAAATCAGCGTTGAGCAATTAGCTTCGATGCTTGCCATAAGCCGGAGAAACCTGGAACGCCGGTTTAAGAAGGCTACTTCGAATACTGCAGCAGAGTATATGCAGCGCGTGAAAATTGAAGCAGCCAAAATGAGCCTGGAATCTTCCCGCGAAAATGTGAATGAAGTGATGTACAAGGTCGGGTATACTGACACGAAAGCATTCCGCAATACATTCAAGCGTATTACCGGCCTGTCTCCGGTAGAATACAGGAACAAATATAAGCGGGAGATTGAAGCTTCACTTTCTTAGTTTCTAACTGGCGTAGGCCGGAGACGCAGCTTTTGTTTTTTTATGATAGAAAATATATGAGCACGCAATCAGGATAAAACCTATGATAAAGAAGGACCACTTACTTGCAGGATCACCAACGCTTATGGCAGAATACGTAGCACCTGTCAGGTCAAAAGTCAATCCGGCATAAGCCCATTCCTTAATTCTCGGAAAACCTGGAACGAGAATGGCAATAACACCCAAAAGCTTGGCTACACCGAGAAACGGAAGTAAATAGTTAGGGTATCCCAAATGAGTGCAAACAAGGGCAACGGCATCGGGCGAAGACATCATATCGGGAATGGCGCCAATACCCATCA
>JANWIY010000004.1 GCA_025449645.1 Chitinophagaceae bacterium
ATTTTCGGATTAATGAAACATAACCAGTCAGTATTCGGTCGGGAAAAGCTTTTTATTGACCGGAATTCTTACTGCAAGGTTTTTGGAAACCACGACCTTTTCTGGGATAATGACCCGTTATCTGTGACCTGCCTGAAAAAAGTTTATGGAACGGCTATCCCGATCTATACGGGCGTGGTTATGCGCGTCGGACTGACTACGGGGGAGGAGATCGATATTTTCTGTACCCACGGCCATCAGGGTGACAGGCAAAGTGACGGGAATGCATTCAGCAAATGGTTCGTAAGTTATATCTGGGGACCGCTCCAAAGCCTTCTTGAAATAAATACGAATAATCCATCAACCAACGACCACTTAAAGACCCTTCATAACACTTATATGTATGAATGGAGTGCAGCTCAGAAAAATGTATTGCTGGTTACAGGTCACACGCATCAGCCTGTTTTCAATTCTATGACCCATCTGGAAAGATTGTATTATAAATTGGAGGATGCCAGGATTGCCGGCAATGTAGACGCCGTTCAAAAAATCGAATCGGAAATTCCCCGGCGTCAGCGGGAGTATGATTTTGCGCGCCATTCACTTAGGGGCCTGAAGCCCTCTTATTTCAATTCCGGCTGCTGTTGTTTTGATGACGGGACCATTACCGGGATTGAGATCAGTTCGGGATTTATCCGGCTGATTAAATGGAGTTTGATCAATGGAAAACCGCAAAGGATGGTGGCAGAAGAAGAGCGGTTGACGGATATTGCAGGAAGGATCGGAAAAGCGATTGAGCCAGATCAGGCGGTCCTGCATTCATGAAAGAATATAGGGGACCTGTAAACGAAGTTTGCAAACCGCATTGAGTTTATTAGCCAGATATTGTGTAAGCTCGGGAGAATAGGCTTCGTCATGCATATGCATGAAAAAATATATTTCATTTATACCGGCGCCCATCCATATTTTTATCCTTTTGGTCCACTCGTCGCAACGGGCATAGTCAGTCGCATGGAGGCTATTTCCTACAAAGCGGACGAAGGTTTTAGGAATAGTCAGGTGCATGTGGCAACAATCCCTTCGGCCAGCGGTATCCGTAATTACAATGCCTATATTCAGGGCACTGAGGCCTGATAATAATTCCCTGAATAAAGTATCGTTGCTGAACCATTCCGGGTGCCGGACTTCCACAAAAAAAACCATATCTGTGGGTAGTGACTTAAGGAATACGAACATTTCATCTTTTCTTTTCGGCCCGAAGGATTCATTGAACTGAATGAATACTGGTCCCAGATGATCTTCAAATGCAAGTATGCCCCGGAAAAATTCTGTAGTAAGAAAACCCTTGCTCTTTAGATTTCCGCGGTGTGTAATGCCCTGGTACATTTTCGGGCAAAATTTGAAATCTTTCTCGCCAGCCACCTTACTCCAGCGACCGATCCCTGTTGCTCCGTATATTTTGTAATGAGTAGCATTCAGTTCAATGCTGTTGTAATGGCGAACGTATTGGCTGAGAAAGTCCCTTTCCTTTGTTTTCGGAGGATAGAGCTTTCCAGCCCATTCTTTTCTTCCCCACTTCGCACAGCCGAGATAGACCCTTGGCGCGGCATTTTTCCCCGGTAGAATGGTTTTATTCCACGAAGGCTCCCTGGGTAATCCAAAATGGATGGTTTTTAGATTTTCAGGCTCAATTCTTCCAAAATCCATATTAATAACAGGTTTTAAGGAGATGTGTAAATTCTTCTCAGCTGTTACATATTTTCCTCAAATATCCTCCCGAATTCTAAAAATAAGCAGATCCTCAGGTGAATAAAATTTGGTACGATACTTTCTGTATATAAGGTTCAATTGTTAACTCGAAGGGATAGAGTGAAAACGAATCATCAATCCCTATCTTGATCTGCCTGAGCGGATATATTGACCGGAGACTCCCAAAAAGGAGTCTCTGGTTTTTTATGAGCTGATGGCCCGGGCCTACATGCTGGCGTGTAAATAGTCTTTTAACTGGGAAATGGTTTCCTGCTGGTGCTGGATAGTCTCCCGGATCAAATCGTGGATGGACACGATTCCGAATATTTTATCATTCTCAAAAACCGGCAAATAACGAATATTCTTGTCCGCCATTAATTGCATACAATGTTCAATACTATCTTGAAGGTTTACAGCAGGAAGGTCGTTTGACATAATCTCAGATACAGGCGTATCGGTGGAAGACTTTCCTTTCAAAATTACTTTCCTGGAATAATCCCTTTCTGTCATGATGCCAAGATATTCCTGGTTATCTATCACCATTACTGAGCCGATATTTTGAATGGACATGATCTGCAGCGCTTCGAGAACCGAAGTGACGGGAGATACAGCCGTAATTTTTCTTTCCTTATGCAGGAAGATCTCAGCTACTTTTTTCATGATGCAATTTTGGAGTGAACAATCGTTGCCGGGTAAATTAATGATTTTTTCTGATAATCGGCCGGAATATTGGGCCTGACGGAGGAAGCCTTACGCCGTATGGACTTTAAATGTGAGCATCTAAGGGTAAACACATATAAATCAGTTGATAATAAATCTGGAAATGGCGGATTTTCAGTAATAAAAGCGAACAAATCAAGGCTTATTAATGTCCATCGGATCGGAATTTTCCCGGATGGGCGTCCTTCCCGGTCCCCCGGTTGTGATCATCTCCCAGGGCCTCCCGAATGGGAAGAACCCGCAAGTGGAATTGGCGACTGCCGGATCAATCTCAAAACGGGGATCCGGAACATGAAACCTGATTTGTGCAGATGCTGATTAAGGGGTAATTTCAATTTACAAAAACCGGCTTATTTATGACTAATCATCTTTTGTTAGCGATGCCAGGCGGCAGTGAATGGATTTTGATCATTTTAGCAGTGCTGATCTTATTTGGAGGCAGGAAGATCCCTGAATTTATGAGAGGACTTGGTAAAGGAATGCGTGAATTCAACGACGCAAAAAATAATGTAAAGCAGGAATTTGAAAATGGAACAAACGATCCGAAGAAGCCTGCACCTAAGAGCTAGTTTTTGTTAGTCTGAATTTTATTGTTGATGGTTGATAGTTGATGGAATTCAGGTGCGGATTTCGAACTCAAAGTCCATCAACCATCCCCCTATCTTTCCTCGGTAACCGCCGGCAAATCCCTCTTCATCATCTCGTACCGGTTGGCCATTTCCCAGGCGGTGTAAAAGACGAGCCTTGCTCTTTTTTCCAGCAGATGATAATCTATTTTGTCGGGCGTATCTGTCGGTTGATGGTAATCGTGATGGATGCCGTCAAAATAAAAAATTACCGGAACTCCCTTTTTGGCAAAATTGTAATGGTCACTCCGGTAATAGATCCTGAGCGGGTCCTCAGGGTCATTGAATTTATTATCAAGTTCCAGTTTCGTATATTTTTTATTCATGGCCGCGCTAAGCGGAGACAATTCCGAACTGAGTTTATCATCTCCCACTACATAGACGTAGTTATTCGAGTCTCCCTTTTTTCTTCCGGGGTCCTTTCTTCCAATCATATCAATGTTCAGGTCGGCTGTTGTTTTTTCGAGTGGGTAAACAGGATTATTTGTGTAGAAAGCCGATCCCCATAAACCTTCCTCTTCTCCGGAATTCGCGAGGAAAAGTATGCTTCTGCGGGGCCCTGCTCCGTCAGCCTTTGCTTTGGAAAATGCCGAAGCAAGTTCGAGCAGGCTTACGGTCCCTGAGCCATCATCGTCCGCCCCGTAATAAATTAACGAGTCGCGAATGCCGAGATGGTCATAGTGGGCAGAAATGACAAGCAATTGACCTTTCAGATCCGTGCCTTCCAGGTATCCGAGCACATCAGTGCTTTCCAGGAATTTCGTTTCTTTATTGAGGGAAATCCAAATGTTTTTATAATAGGTTTTGGACTTGAAGGATGCATTGCTGATCGAATCGTAATCCTGGCCCATAATGGATCTGGCGATCTTTTGCGAAATATTGATGGTAATGGGCCGGACGGTAGGGTAAAACGCATTCAGGTACATTTTCCCTTTCGGGGATGAGGCCACATGCGGGAAATCATGCTGGATTACCAGCAAAGCGATTGCGCCGTGCTCCTGGGCCGCGTCCTGCTTCGCAAATGCATTGAATATCCGCAGGTCGGCCTGCCGCTGCAATAAACCGTCAGGATATCCGTTCAGAATAATGACAACTTTTCCCCGCACATTCAATCCCCTGTAATCATCCCAAGCAGAATCTGAAATCCCGTAGCCGGCAAATACAATGTCATGGCTGCCGAAACTGGCGGAATAATTAGCGGCGATGGAAAGATCATAATCTTTGTATAGATCAAAACTATCATCATTTACGCGAATTTGAGCAGAGAGGAGAGTGTCCTGGTATACAGGGTAGGGAAGCTGATAAGAAGATCCGTTTCCGGGTTGCAGTCCCAGGCTTTTAAAAAACTGCTCTATGTATGCGGCTGCTTTTCTTTGGCCCACTGTGGCGGTTTCCCTTCCTTCAAATGATTTTCCTGCAACGATATAGAGATCTTTGCTTAGGTTTTCCGCGCTGATGCTATTTCCGAAAATCAAGGGATCTGTTTTTTTCTGCCCGGCGCAAAAAAGAACAGATCCCATGAACAGCAGACCAATGAGCTTTTTCATAGCTTCAAATATATTGAAGCCATGTGAATATTCTATGCCTGCTTGATTAATTCCAGACTGGCATGAATCCGCACCTCGTCTCCCACAACAAGTCCGCCTGCTTCCGTAACTGCAGACCAATTGAGGCCAAAATCTTTACGGTTTATTTTTCCGTTAATGGTAAATCCTGCCCGTGTATTGCCCCAGGGATCCGTGATCACTCCTCCGAATTCCACATCCAGCTTGATGTTCCTGGTCACATCCCGGATGGTCAGATCCCCATACAATTCATACGAGTCGTCATCCACTCTTTCGTACCGGGTAGCCTTAAAACTCAAAACCGGATATTTGGCAACGTCAAAAAAATCGGGGCTGCGAAGATGCTGGTCCCGTTGGTCATTACTGGTGGTTACGGCTGCAGTTTCTGCTGTGAACATTACCGTGGCGGTCATGAAGTCCAGCTCCTGGGTTTCTACCTGCACATCGTATTTCGGCAAAGAGCCCGTTACATTAGTTATCATGAGGTGACGTATCCTGAACTGGATCTCCGAGTGCACGGGATCGAGTGTCCATTTGACGATTGCCATAAAAATTAAAATTTAGTGTTTAAACAACGAAATTAGGGATTCCCGGTTAAATTCCAATGAAATTTCCATGGGCCGGGCCATCAGGTCCCTGCAAAACCTTCGCCAGAGAAGGCTGCGGGTATTGGCTGGTGATTATATACCTTTGCAGCCGTTTTATGAAATCAGGTTTTGTGAACATTTTTGGAAAGCCCAATGCCGGTAAGAGCACCCTGCTGAATGCCCTTATGGGCGAGAAACTGGCTATTGTTTCTCATAAAGTGCAAACGACCCGCCATCGCATCAGAGGGATCCTGAGCGGAGATGGGTTCCAGGTGATTTTTTCCGACACACCGGGCATAATCGAGCCCCGCTACCTGCTCCACGAAAAAATGATGGATACGGTTAAACATTCTGTTTCGGACTCGGACCTGGCTCTCCTCATGATGGATGGCCGCGATGATCCTGGTGAAAATGACAAACTATTTTCTTCCCTTCATTTGAAATCCGGCGCCCTGGTCCTGATCAATAAATGCGACCGGATACCGGCAGAAGAGATCCTTGCCCGGAAAATATTTTTTGAGAATAAGAAATATTGTATTGAAGCCTTTGGCATATCCGCTCTGAAGAATCTGCAGACCGACCACCTCATGGAAAGGATTATCCAATTGCTTCCGGAAGGAGAACCTTTTTTTGATGGAGAAGAAATGACGGACCGGCCGGTTAAGTTTTTTGCCGGTGAACTCATCCGGGAAAAGATATTCAGTTTGTATGAAGACGAGATTCCCTATCATAGTACGGTGTTGGTTCAGGAATATAAGGAAAAGGAAAACCTTACGAGGATACAGGCGGATATCATTGTACAGCGGGAAACACAAAAAGGAATTTTATTAGGTGAAGGCGGCAGGATGATCAAGAAACTGGGCACCGAAGCCAGAAAGGATATTGAAGCGTTCATCGGCAGGAAAGTATTTCTGGAATTGTTTGTAAAAGTGCGCCCCAGGTGGCGCGATAATGAAATGCACCTCCGTGAATATGGTTATTAGATCAGCATCATATTATTTTATATAAATGTCCGGATTTACGGTCGCGATTACAGGAAGACCCAACGTAGGGAAGAGTACTTTATTTAACCGCCTGCTCGAGCAACGGCAGGCCATCGTGGATGACCAGAGCGGAGTAACCCGGGACAGGCAGTATGGCATTTCCGACTGGAACGGAAAATCATTCAATGTGATTGATACCGGAGGTTTTGTTCCCACAAGCGATGATGTATTTGAACAGGAGATCAAGAAGCAGGTGGTGATTGCGGTGGAAGAAGCGCATGCTGTCATATTTATGGTGGACACGGCAACCGGAATCACCAACCTGGATGAGGCGATGGCTGATATGCTCCGACGATCGGCCAAACCGGTTTTTCTGGCTGTAAATAAGGTCGACAACAGCGACCGCCTCCTTGAGGCTGCTGAGTTTTATAGTTTGGGCTTTGATAATATTTTTTTTATATCCGCCATGACCGGGAGCGGTACCGGTGAATTACTGGATGCTATTACCGAGCTTATTCCGGAAAACGACACGGAAACCGCCAATTCTCCATTGCCGAAATTCGCCATCATTGGTCAACCCAACGTGGGAAAATCATCCTTGCTGAATGCGCTCGTGGGGCGCGAACGGGCAATTGTAAGTGATATAGCAGGCACCACCCGGGACAGTACGCATACGCATTATAATTTATTTCACAAGGAATTCATCCTGATCGATACGGCGGGAATCCGCAGAAAGACAAAAGTGCATGAGGACCTTGAATTCTATTCGGTTATCCGCGCCATCAAGGCGATGGACGAAGCCGATGTTTGCCTGTTGATGCTGGATGCACAGAAGGGCCTGACGGCCCAGGATCTGAATATATTCAGCCTGGCCGTGAAAAAAGGAAAAGGAATTGTAGTGGTCGTAAACAAATGGGATCTCATGGAAAAGGAAACCAATACTTCCAGGGATTTCGAAAAATTACTTAAAGACCGCTTTGCTCCATTTACCGACCTGCCCATTCTGTTTATTTCTGCAACTGAGAAAACACGAATATTCAAAGTGATTGAGACAGCTCTTGAAGTATATGAAAACCGGCAGCGGAAGATTCCGACCTCCAGGCTAAATGAAGTGATGTTAAAAGCAGTGGAAGCCTACCATGCTCCGGTAGTTCGTGGAAACGCCATAAAGATCAAATACGTAGCGCAGTTGCCAACGCCCGTACCGTCATTTGCATTTTTCTGCAATTATCCGGATGACGTCAAGCAACCATATAGAAATTATCTGGAGAACCAGCTGCGCAAAAGCTTTCCATTGGAAGGAGTGCCCATCCGTATTTATTTCAGAAAAAAATGAACAGCCTTAAATAGCGAACGCGGATTCAGAAAAATTTGCTTGTAAGGGAAAACTGCTTAGCTTTGCGCGCACATAAAATAACTACCGATGAAAAAATTCCTGATCTTCCTCTTTATCGCTGCTGCCATGACAGCTTGCAACGGAAGCGGGTCCACTTCAAAAGCGGATTCTGCTGTTTCCGCTGCGGCTGATACAGCAAAGGCCGCCGTTGATTCTGCTGCAGCAAAGGTTGACTCAACCATTAAAGCTGCTGCCGATACTGCAAAAGTCAAAATTGACAATACGGTAGACAGCGCCAAAAAAGCGCTGAAGAAATAATACGAACATTTTGAATTCAGAATCCTTTTCGCTTGTGGCGGAAAGGATTTTTTGTTAGGTTGATGGTTGAAAGTCCATCGACCAAATCCCCGCTTCGTTGTATTGACTTCCCTTACACTCAATGCTATTTTGCATCCATGAGCGCTAGTATTTTTAAAAATAAGAGCAGGATGGAGATCAGCTTGTTCCTGTTGTTATTGGTTCCTTTTTTTGCAATGGGTAGCTTAAAATCCTGGACGGGTATTGGCGGGGACGGACTTTGGTCCAACCCTTTGAACTGGACTGACCGAACCCTGCCCGATACGACGGACGATATTCTGTTGGATAATTCTGAACTCCCTGGACCTTATCAGGTGAAGCTGCCTGATCAGGCAGTTAAAATACGAACAATTACACTTTCCCCAACTGGTGGGAATACCATAGAACTCATCCTGCCTTCGAGTAATGTAGAAACCAATGCGCTGACTGTAACGGGTCCGGGATATGGAATACTGCTGAATGCAGGCGCCATCTTCCGTAATGCTTCCGGGATTTCAGGCGGCGAATCCCTGCTCATTGCTGACTCGATGCGTATTAATGACGGCGGCAGATACATCCATGATACCCGGGCTTCCCACGCAAATGGTATCCTTAGGATCTTGTCTACTGCTCCCGGTACGGAAATGGGTGTGTTTGAATTTGATGTTCCAAGGGCGTCTTATACTATTTCAGTTAGTAACCGGACTTATGGATGCCTCAGCCTGAGTGCGGCAAGCTTCGGTTCAAAAGTAAATTATACCTGCAGTGGCAGCAATCCATTGAATATCCGTGGCACTTTGCGCATAGGGGTAAACGTTAATCTAAGTGTAGACCTCAGCGGATCCGGCGGTAATATAGTGGTAAACGGGGATTTTATTCAGGAAGGAGGAACATTGAACCTGGCCAGCGGGTCGGGCAATAGTACGGTCCTGCATTTAAGAGGAGATTTTGTGCAATCGCCTGGGGCCATGGTCACTTCAGCCAGCACAGCAGATCCCTGTATTGAACTTGATGGGATCAGGGTTCAGATGATTGCTGCAGGAGGATCCCTGAAAAACGATGTCGTTATGCGCATCAACAATCCCCAGGGATGCAAACTGCAATCGCCTTTATCATTGCCCTACCGATTGGAATTGCTGAAAGGAAACCTGATCAGTTCCACCCCCAATCTGCTGAACCTGGAATCGGGATGCAGGATATTTGTTGATAGTTCCCGGGTAAATGGGTCTTTTGTGGATGGGCCTGTAAGAAAAGAAGGATTGGCCAATGATGAATATTTTCTTTTTCCAACAGGAAAGAACGGATACATGCGGTGGCTGGAACTGAAACATGCGACCGGAAACTATACAGTGGAATACATGAATGAGAATCCTGCTTCTCTCGGTATTGTCTTAGGAATCGGGATCGACCATTTGTCTAAAATGGAATATTGGAAGATCTCCGCGGATGGTCCTTTGCCCGCTTCGGCAAATGTGGAGCTTTCCTTTGCAACGCCCCAGAGCGGAGGCGTAACCGACCCGGCATACCTGGATGTTGCCGGATTCTCGGGAACCCAATGGCAGGATGCCGGACATTCCGCAATGACGGGCACCGCGCTTTATGGATCTGTTATCAGCAGTTCCGTAAATGATTTTTCCGGCAATGCATTCACGCTGGCAAGCACGGTCAACCTGGAAAATCCATTGCCCCTAACCAATATCCAATTTGAGGGCCTGGAAAGAAATGGTTATACAGAGTTCAGCTGGACCGTAGCATCACCGGAGATCGCTGATCATTTCGAATTGATGGAAATTAAAGATGGGGAATTCCTGGTCATTGGCCGAATACCCGCGAGTGAAAACCAGAACAGGTATTTATGGAAAAAACCAAAACCTCTGAATGTCAGTTCTGAATATTACAAACTAAATATGGAAGACCGCCATGGAAATGTCTATTCGAGTAATACAATAAAAATTCAATATAATGAAAATAGAGGTTTAAAACTGGACTGGATGCCAGGGTTCCTTAATTCCGGCAGGGATAGACTGCATATTTTGTCGGATGAAAAACAAAATATGGAATACCGTATTGTGTCTATGGCCGGAGGAGAAGTGAGGCGGGGGAAAATCAATATACCTCAGGGCGAATCGGTATTTATCCTGCCGGTGCAGGATCTGGCCTCAGGAATATACCTGTTCAGTGGACTGGATTCTAAAGGAAGGATGTTCAGAGTGAGATTGTTGAAAAATTAAGTTTTGTCTTTTTTCAATCCAATCAGTTTTGTCTGGGTATGGAAATGATCATCCTTTGCGCTATGGATGATCTGATCAATATTTTTTTCTATAAGGGTCTCCATAGCCAGATTCAAAAATATTCCGGGATTTAATTTTAAGCCACCTAAAGCATATTCTTCCTTTGTAAGAAATATCGTTTTGAATGTTGCGGAATCTTCCAAAACTATTTTTAAAGTTGTGATATTGGATTCTTTTTGAAACCCGACTTCAGTCTTTACAATGTAATCAGACATTAATGGAGATTCCGTCACAAATTGAGATGCTTTCAAAAGATCTCTTTTAAGCGGAATTTCCGCCATATTCCCTTTCTCTAAGTAAAAAAATCTTTGTGCCTGGATTAAACAGGCAGGGGCGGTAAAAGCGAATAAGAGAAGGATTTTTTTCATTTAATCTGTTGACGTGTCGTTAAATACAGATCCAATTAAAATCGTTTCGTTTAACCTAAAGGTAATATTAACTTTCACACCTGGCTGTCCTGGACCCAACCGTGGTTACAAGTTCTATAATTGCCAGTTTTTGATCAGGGAATCAACATTTTCACGGTATGATTGAAAACCTTCGAACTGTGTTTTAATGAAACTGTTTTCATCCGGCTTTCCCAAAACTTTATCCATTTCTGCCTGGGAATCATAAACCATTCTGCGAAATGGATTGTCGTAATCTTTTTCACGGGAAACCAGAATGCCATTGGTAAGCCACTCGGCGGTGGCGATACTTTTTTGCAGCAGTTGTCTGAAGTATGCAGGGTCGGCGCACCTGATTGAAATGCCATGCACCTCAAACAGGATGTCCAGGGCGTGGTGTAATTTGTCACGGGTATAGTTATCTCCTTCAGCCTGGTAAAAGGCGTGGACATCCTGCCAGCTGCCAATCTTGTTTAAATGCATAGCGGATACTAAATTATTCAGGGATGATCTTTTCAAAAGCTGACCACCCACATTTACCCAGGATTCCGGTACCGAAGGATCGGGAAGTTGCGATTGAAGACCTGCCAGGCTTCCGAAGCCCTCCTCCCGGATATATTCCACTACCCTGCATATGGCATAATAAGTGATGATCTCGCTATAGATGGGGTATGCAAGTGGAACTTTATTAATACGGACTTTACGGGAACTGTTTTCAAATTTGTCTGAGGTAATTTCCAACTCGACAAGTGAAGGATCGTTTTTTTCAAAAAGCCCTTTACCCAGAGCAATCAATTCTTCATCCGGAACACTTTCAGCGGAAAATGATGAAGACCTGCTCCTCTGTTGCAACCAGGCACTCGCGGTAAGGCGTTCTAATATCTTCATGGCATCCGCAACTTCCTGGATACTGTCGGGTGCCAGATAATCGTATTCCAGTAACTGGATCTTTTCAATTCGCTTGTCCCGGTCAACATATTTCCACGCGTTGCGTGCGAGGGCATACATATTGTGCAGAAACCAATAAGCCGGCATCACCAGTAATTCGTCGTTCGACATATCATTGCTGAGCAGAGAGAAGGGCAGGGGGATGTCCAATTCTGCGGGGTAATCTCCCTTGGCTACGATAATAAATGATGCAAAACGGGAATTGTGTTTTACGCTTACGCAGAGGCCAGGCCAGAATCCCCGCCCGGCAATGAGTTCGCCATCCGCGCTTCTCGAGTTATGATTGGACCCTATTGTAGCGCCCGCCGCCATATTGGACTGCCCCATTAATAAAGAAGCGCATAAAAATGAATTATTATGATGTTGTTCGTGGGCAGGAAAGATCAAAGAATTCAATACCTCGCAGCAGGAGATGGTTGCATTATTGCCAAGATATGAATTGATTAGCCGTGCGCCATATTTTAGTTGCGAATGTGAAGCGAGTATAAATCGTACAGCTTTCACACCGTAAAATATCCTGCATCCGTTTCCAATGATGCCGTTGACCAATTCACATCCTTCGCCGACCTGGGATTTTGCAGCAGCAGAAGAATTAATGGTCAGGTTCTTCAGTTTATTTGCACCCTTCAGGTAAGCGTCTGTACCGGTTTTAACATCTTTTACAATTCTGCAATTTTTTATCACCGTGCGATCGCCGATGATCCCATAATATCCCCGCCTTTTATCGAATTCATTTTCCGTAAACTCGCGGAATCTCGCTTGCACTGGTTCATCCTCACGAAACCGGCTCCATAACCAGGCATCACCGGGAAGCATGCCGTCAAACGGAATAATGCTCCTTCCGCCATTTTCATTACAGATCTCAAGTTGGATGCGGATTGCTTCGGGCTCACCTTCCTTGAGAATGCCATTCCCGAATTTTGCGTGATCGGTGGTAGCCAGTTCATTGATATTGACCAGCATTACGTCGTTGCCGATAATATAGTGGCTCAGATAATTTACATTATCAATAACCACATTGTTTCCAATGTCTGAACTGATGATGGTACTATTGTATAAACCAACCGGACGGCGCAGGTTATGAAATTCCCGGAAATAAGGTTCAAGCTGGCCAATCCTTACCAACCCGAAGAAGGAACAATTATGAACAAGTTCAGGAAGAAAAATATCGGAAACCATTACATTACTCCAATTATCCGAACTGTTTCCATTCTTATTCAGCAAGGCTACTTCATCCAGTTTCAGCGGGCGGTAAACGATGCCGGATTGATTTTGTTCCAGGCGCAGGTAATATTCATCTTTTTCTCTGGGAAGATATCTCTCGGGAACAAAATCGTATCCAAGCTTCCTCAATGGTGTTTTGCTGATCTGATTCATCGATAATTATTCAATTCCTGTTTATTATTTATTCGACCGTTACGCTTTTTGCCAGGTTCCGCGGTTTATCCACGTCATAGCCCTTGGCCATGCCAAGATAGCAGGCAAAAAGCTGAAGAGGTATCACGCTAAGAAGTGGTGCAACTATTTCATCGCTTAAAGGCACCTGCATGATATCGTCTGCCATTGCAATAATGGTTTCATCTCCCTCGCTGACTACAGCAATTACTTTTCCCTTCCGTGCCTTGATCTCCTGGATATTACTCACGATTTTTTCGTGATATATGTCTTTAGTAGCAACAAACACCACAGGCAAATTTTCATCAACGAGCGCAATGGGGCCATGTTTCATCTCAGCTGCCGGATATCCTTCTGCATGGATATAGGAAATCTCTTTGAGCTTAAGGGCGCCTTCGAGGGCGATGGGAAAATTGTATCCCCGGCCAAGATAAAGTGCATCACGCGCGTCCTTGTATTTTTCAGAAAGGCTGCGTATATGTTCGGATGAGCGAAGAAGCTCCCTTGCTTTCTCAGGAATGGCCTGGAGCTCGGCCAGCAGTTTTGAGAAGCGTTCTTCCGGGATTGATTTTTTTTCCGTGGCAATCTTCAGGGAAATCAAAACCAACACAACGAGTTGGGCCGTAAATGCCTTGGTGCTGGCAACACCTATTTCCGGCCCTGCATGTGTATAAGCGCCCGCATGAGAAATCCGCGATATGGAGGAACCGACTACGTTGACTACGCCGAATATGAAAGCGCCTTGCTCTTTTGCTTTTTCAATCGCCACAATAGTGTCTGCCGTTTCACCGCTTTGGGAAATCGCAATGATTACATCACCCGGATGGATTACCGGATTCCGGTATCTGAATTCCGATGCATATTCAACTTCAACAGGAATCCTGCAACATTCTTCCAGTACATATTCAGCAATCAGTCCCGCGTGCCAGCTTGTGCC
Organism: Chitinophagaceae bacterium; assembly: GCA_025449645.1. Classification (GTDB taxonomy): domain Bacteria; phylum Bacteroidota; class Bacteroidia; order Chitinophagales; family Chitinophagaceae; genus Puia. The sequence continues at coordinate 13,839 of JANWIY010000004.1, forward strand.
GCAGGCAACAATGATGATTCTTTTCGCTTGCGTGAGTTTGTCCAGATTGTTTTCCACGCCCGCCATGGTGATAGTCCCTTTGGCCACATCCAGCCTGCCACGAAGGCAATCGAAAATGGTATCCGGCTGTTCAAAAATTTCCTTTAACATGAAGTACGCATAGCCGCCTTTTTCAATCGCTGTGAGTTCCAGATCGAGTTTCTGTATATAAGGAGTGATTTTTTCGTTTCCCAGGTTTTTGAGGACAAGCTCATCACATTTGATGATAGCCAATTCATAATCGTTTACATACACGACTTCTTTTGTGTATTCGATAATGGGGGAGGCATCGGAAGCTAGAAAATGTTCACCCTTTCCAATGCCAATGACAAGTGGACTCCCTTTTCTCGCAGCTATAATTGTGTCCGGGTGATCCCGGTCAAGTAATACGATCACATAAGCACCCACGACCCGTTTTAGTGCAATCCGAAGGGCTTCTTCCAGGCTGCATTGACTGTTATCCTGAACAAATTCAATGAAATTGAGCAATACCTCGGTATCAGTATCGCTTTTAAAAGGATATCCTTTTTTAACCAATTCATTCTTAAGCTGGGTATAATTTTCAATGATACCGTTGTGGATCATTGCCAGCCGGCCGCTCGCAGACAGGTGCGGATGAGCATTCCGGTCGCTTGGCTCCCCATGGGTCGCCCAGCGGGTATGACCGATCCCCGCATTTGCGTGCAGGTCCTTCCCAATCACACTTTCTTCGAGTCCGGCAACACGACCCTGCTTTTTGTAGACTTTCAATTCCTTATCAAGCAATGCAACACCCGCACTGTCATAACCACGATATTCCAATCTTTTAAGCCCTTTAAGAATAACGGGGTAAGCCTCCCTTGGACCGATATAAGCAACAATTCCACACATAGGAAAGGAAATTTTTAAAGTAGTGATCAACAGGCAAACTGTATTCCAATATTGGCCATCCGGCAATGATTGTTATAATAAAATTCCTTTCATGAAATAAAGAGCCACATTAAAGTAAATGATTAATCCGGTTACATCTACCAATGTTGCCACGAAGGGAGCAGATGAAGCAGCGGGATCTGCACCGAGTTTTTTCAGGATGATCGGCAACATGCTTCCTGCCAATGTTCCCCAGAGAACAACGCCGACCAGGGCAAAACTTACAGTTAGGGCGACCAGTTCCCAGTGGGGTTTATAAATGTCTTTAATAAATCCATGCATCATCAGCAGGTGCCAAATGAAAATGCGGGTAAAGCCAATGAGGCCCAAAATACTGCCCAGCATAAACCCAGAAAAGATCTCACGGCGCATCACCCGCCACCAATCCCTGATGGTAACTTCACCCAGGGCCATGGCCTGAATGATCAAAGTGGAAGCCTGCGATCCGCTATTGCCTCCGCTGGACATGATCAGGGGTATAAAGTTCGTCAGGATAAGCACCTTGGCCAGTTCATCATTGTAATAAGCCATAGCCGTTGCCGTAAGCATTTCACTGAGGAACAGGATGATGAGCCAGCCCACCCGTTTTCGGATCAACTGTAAAAACGGAGTTTCCAGATAAGGATGATCCAGGGCCTCGGAACCTCCGATCTTTTGAATATCCTCCGTAAATTCTTCCGTGGCTACCCACAATACGTCATCAATTGTCACGATGCCTAGCAAAACCATATTATTGTCCAGCACCGGCAATGCCATTCTGTTATTCATCTTGAAAGCCTGACTCGCCGCCTCCTGGTCATCCGTCACTTTCAGGTAAATGAAACGATTATCAATCACTTCCTCAATTTTCTTATCCGGATCGGCCAGGATAATCTCGCGGATCTTGATATCATCGATGAAAACTCCTTTTTCATCCACCACATAAACAACATCAATGGTTTCACTATCCTTACCGACCGTCCGGATATGACGGATAACCTGCCTGATGGTCCAGTCTTTCTGAACCGCGATATAATCAGGTGTCATCAGCCTGCCCACACTGCTGGCAGGATATCCAAGCAGGGCCAGCGTGATCTTCCTTTCTTCCGGATCAAGCATTTTGATCAATTCCTTTACCACTTCACTCGGAAGGTCCTCAAGAAAAGAAGTACGGTCATCTGCTGGAAGTCCGTTGAGTACTTCCGCGGTTTTCCAGGGAGAAAGCTCCTGGATAATACGTTTTTGCGTTGGGAAATCCAGGATCTTAAACGTGCTTACAGCCCGGTGCATACTAAGGTTACCCAGGATTTCACCTTCCCGGTCAGGAAGTTGGTTAATAAGTTCTGCCACATCACTGATATTCTGCTTGTCCAGAAAGGCATGCAGGGCCAGGGTATCGCCTGATTCGATCTCCGCGAGCAATTGTTCTTCCAGTGAAGTATTTTCAATTTCTGCTGCCATGCGCCAAATTTACAGCGAAGGCTTGATAAATTGCATTTGGGAAACATTCTTCATATCCTTCTTCCATTTTAACCTGCGTCCATGATCCGAACATCTTTATTTATTGATACAGTAACCGGGACGGGCCGGGGTGTTTTTACAGGGGAGGATTTGTCAAAAGGAACCCTCGTTGAAGCCTCACCGGTCATTGTATTGAGCAAGGAGGAAAGAATACTTCTTGACCAGACCCTATTGCATGATTATATTTTTCTCTGGGGTAAGGGTAAACTCCAATGCTGTATTGGCCTGGGCTATCTTTCGCTGTACAATCACGACTACCAGGCCAACTGCGAATACGAAATGGAATTTGATGAAGCCATTATTCGCGTAACTACGGTGCGTGAGGTAAGAAAAGGAGAGGAGCTCTGCATTAATTACAATGGCAACTGGAACGATACCCGGCCTGTTTGGTTTGATCAGGGAAAAGGCAAATAAGTCAAAAGCAGCCTCAAGTCAAAGTTTTCACTTTCACCTTTCCACGGATTTGACTAACTTTGTAAGGTAAACTTACAAGTTTACCTTTTATTTATGGCGAACACGCAAAATAACCAAAAGTTAGCTTCTGATCTGAGGACGGTTATTACCCGGCTGATTAAAAAGCTGCGAAATAAATCCACAGTGGGAGAAAAATTATCACTCACAGAACGGTCGACCATTTCCTTATTGGATCAGCACGGGGAATTGCTGCCCAGCGAACTGGCAGCGATGGAAAAAATCACGACCCAGTCTATGTCGCAGATCCTGAATCACCTGTTGGAACTGGGTTACATAGTCCGGCGGGTTTCCCCGAAAGATAAACGGAAAGCGATCATTTCCTTGTCAAAAGCGGGGCAACTTATATTGTATAAAATGAGGAATGAGCGCGATGAATGGTTGCACGGTGCCTTGAAGAGCGCTTGCACAATCAGGGAGCAGGAAATGTTACGAAGGGCGATAAGGCCTTTGACCAGGCTGGTGGATTTTGATTGAAAATAGTTTTAGAAAAAGAGTTTGAAACGGATATTCACGATGAGGATAAACACATTCAGCGCTTTTAAGAGTCCCAATTACAGGTTGTATTTTGCCGGACAATCCGTATCGCTTATTGGCACCTGGATGCAAAAAACAGCTGTCAGCTGGGTAATATACTCGCTTACTCATTCCAAATTCATGTTGGGGCTGACGATGTTTGCTACGATGTTTCCGTCATTCTTATTTTCATTTGCAGGTGGTGTGGTGTCAGACAGGTACAACAGGTATAAGGTGCTTCTGTTAACCCAGATCGTGTCCATGGTACAGGCATTGTTACTGACAGCCCTGATATTTTTCAGGCACTATACGGTTTGGGAAATATTAGGGTTGAGTGTCTTGCTGGGAATTGTCAATGCATTTGACGTTCCTGCACGGCAGGCATTGGTGATTGACATGGTTGGTAACAAACGGGATTTGCCGAATGCCCTGGCACTGAATTCATCCATGGTGAATTTGTCCAGGTTGATCGGTCCCGGGATCGCAGGTATCGTGATAGAAAAGTTTGGAAATGACGTGTGCTTCGGCCTGAACACCCTGAGCTTTTTGGCCGTGATCATTTCTTTATTATTCATGAGGCTTCCCAGGTATGTTCCGAACGCTCAAACTAAAAATGCCTTCGGGCAGTTGAAGGAAGGGCTCCAGTATATCAGAAAAAGACCCGATATTGAATTCATACTGGGCATGCTGGCCCTGATCAGTTTGTTCGTTTTGCCTTTCAGTACCCTGATACCCGTTTATGCAAAAGACATATTTCACGGTACCGCTTCCACATTCGGAATCATCGACAGCGTAATTGGTCTTGGTGCGTTTTCGGGTGCAATATTTTTAGCGTCACTGAGACCCGGCACTAACCTGAGCAAAATATTGGCGGTGAACACTTTTATTTTTGGTTTTGGCCTTCTTGTATTTTCACATATACCTTACTATTCGCTCGCACTGGTATTTGTGGCCATCGCAGCCTTCGGCATGATGTCCCAGGTCACCATAAGCAACACCCTGATCCAAACCACAGTCGACCCCGCTATGCGTGGAAGGGTTATCTGCGTTTATGCCATGGTATTGTTTGGGACGCAGGCGGTGGGTGGATTGCTTATCGGATTTGTTTCACAGAACCTGGGTGTAAAAAACACCATGCTGGCCGAGGGCTTCATTGCCTTGCTGATCGGATGGCTGCATCTCCGCTTCCTTCACAGAAATAAAATCAGGAGAACGGATGCGGTACCTTCTTTGGAAAACCAACCTGCGGAAGCTGCGCTCATGGCGTGAAACTTATTAGCCCAGGCTACTTTCTCGTTCTTCCCAGAACGGGCGTGAAACGGAAGGAAAATAACATGCCGTAACTGTTCAGTCTCAAATGACCTGCACCGATATCGCGGAAAGGAACGCGCACAAAGGGTTCAAACTGAATACTGAATCCCCTGCCGAGATCATGCTCAATACCGGCTGACAAATTGCCGACGGAAAACCAATAATTCATATGCGTATCATTTTCATTTGGCCACGCATAGGAACGACCTCCATCATGAAAATAGTAGGTGTATTCCTGACTTCGCAACAGGTATGAAGATAGGCCGCCGTTCACAAAAAGCCGGTTCTTTCCATTCTGATTGAAATCATAGCGCACGGTGAGCGGTATTTCGTATAAATCACAGGTTCCGTTCACCGATTCAATATGTGGAAATGCAGCGGCGGAGGGGTTTATACTGGCATTTGCGGGCTGTGGTGGCTGGGGTTGAAATTTCTTCCCTTCGG
>JANWIY010000005.1 GCA_025449645.1 Chitinophagaceae bacterium
CATACATCGTATTATTTATTTCAACGTGTACCTCGCAGCAATCCCGAAATTTCCAAAATAAAAGTTGTCGTAATATGCATATGGCTTGATAATACCGATTGTCGGACGGATATCTGCTGAAACATCCAGGGGAATATTTTCGAATTTGTAATCAGCGCCTGCAGTCGGGAACAAGCCCAGACCAAAACCCTTATAGTTGCTATAGCTCGAAAAGCTGTTAAAAGCCGTAGCGCCCGCACCTACAAACCATCTGAGGCCTTTTACGGGTGGAATATCAAAATGGTATTGATAGCTCAGGGATGCTGAAACATTAAACCAGCTGAACCCGTAGTAGCCATAATTCCTGAATCCGATATTCGCTTCAAGAGCTCCGGGACTGTCACCAATAAATGATTTGAGGGATGCTGCAATCTGGTCGTAATATCCTCCGCCAACCCGTAAACCGACTGCAGTCTTGTAGGTGTTTTGAGACTGACCAACGAAGTATATGAAGGTAAATGCAATGACTAAAAAGATTGCTTTTTTCATAACGGGTGTTTTAATATATTTTTCTTCGGAATATTTAGACTTTCAACATTTATTTCAATATGATTTTTCTAATTACATTGTTGCCGTAATCAGAGACATAAAGATTGCCATCTGTATTAAAGCAAAGATTGGTTGGTTGTGAAAACATCGCTACACTGCCATCCCCGTCCTTATAACCTACTATTCCGGTTCCCGCTACTGTCGTCACCACGCCAGCAGGGGTAACCATTCTTATCGCACTATTATATACGTCGGCCACATAAATATTACCTTTCGAATCCACGCATAGTCCCATAGCGCCGCCAAACTGAGCATTGGCGCCAGTGCCATCAGTGAATCCGATATTTTGATTTCCGGCAATTGTAGTAACCTGGCCGCCTGAGATTTTTCTTATACGGTGACCGTCTGCCACATACACATTTCCATTTCCGTCGGCGCACATACCGGAGGGTCCCATAAATTCTGCACTGGCTACCGGACCATCTTTATAACCAGTAGTGCCGTCACCCGCCAGTAAAGTGGCAGCGCCCTGAGGAGATATCTTCGCGAGATTTTCTTCTCCCAATTCATCGCCCACATAGATATTTCCTTGTGGATCGGATCCGACCGTTTGAGGGCTGGCCAGCGAAACGCCTTGTGTGGAATTACCCGCACAGAAAACCGATACAACTCCGGCTGATGAAATCCGTTTAATACCGGAACATGAATAATCTGCCACATAAATATTATCCTGGGCATCTGAGCAGACTTCATAAGGAAAAGTAAAACTCGCTGAAGTTCCCGTACCTGTTTCACAACCCGGTACTCCGTTTCCTGCAAAAGTGGAAACCGTTCCGGCGGGAGTAATTTTCACAACAATGGAACCATTTGCTTCCGATACATAGATATTGCCTTTTGAATCGGACGCAATGCCGGTCGGAGGCCAGGTGAAAGGACTCGACGTAGCACTTCCAACAAATGTGGAAACATTTCCCGGGGTATTGTTGGATGAGTCGCCTGTTCCTCCGGAGCCATTGCCTGTACTGCCACTGCTGTTACTCTTTTTACATGAGTAGACGCTTATCAGCGCCAGGGCCAGATAGATTAATTTTTTCATGATCGTTGGTTATTGAGATATTTATTTGTTTTTCAAAAATTTGTTTCGGATGCCTACTTTAGGCTTATTTTACGCACAACGTTGTTACCGGTATCTGCTATGAAAATATTTTTGCCTGATCCATCCACTGCAATGCCTTCCATGTCAAATTCCGCGCTTCCTGTTGCTCCGTTAACCAGGCCCTGGTTACCGTTACCTGCAAGGGTGGACACAACACCTGCAGGAGTAATTGCCCTGACACGGTCGTCCTGTTCATCAATTTCATATACATTTCCGGATGCATCAACTGCAACTCCATAGGGATATTCAAATTCAGCTGAGCCACCCGGCCCGTCTCTATAGCCTTGGGTACCGTCACCTGCAAGGGTGGATACAGTACCATCAGGTGTAATTTTCCGGACTGCATAATTCTGGGAGTCTGATACGTAGACGTTTCCCGATGCATCAACAGCTATTCCATTGGGAAAATGGAACTGTGCTGAAGCACCCGGGCCATCAGTCAACCCATATCCGTTACTTCCAGCCAATGTTGACACTACACCGCCGGGTGTGATTTTCCGGATGCGCTCATTGCTTAGATCGGCGACGTAAAGATTTCCTGAACCATCAACCGCTATGGCCGTTGGTGCATCAAACTGGGCCTGAGTGCCTGTTCCGTCTACATACCCCGCGTATCCATTTCCGGCCACCGTGGTAACTACGCCGGCTGGAGTAATTTTCCGTATGTCATTATTATTATAGTCGCACACGAATACATTTCCTGAACCATCAACAGCAACACTTCTTGGCTGGGTAAACTGCGCGGCTGATCCGGTTCCGTCTGCTGTTCCGGATGTTCCGCTTCCTGCCAGCGTAGAAACAGTTCCATCGGACGCAATTTTCCGGATGCGGTTATTGGAGTAATCGGCAACATATACGTTTCCCGCATTATCCACGGCTACGCTTGCGGGGCCGTCAAACTCTGCGGCAGTGGCCGTGCCATCTGCAAATCCTTCTGTTCCGTTTCCGGCCAATGTGGAAACTGCACCGCTTGCACCATTAGATCCGGATCCGGATGAGCCGGAGTTGGTTTTCTTGCAGGAGAAAGAAAAGATGGCAGCAGCTGCAAAAAATGGAACGACATACAAATTATTCTTACGCATAATATTAAATTTAAAGATGGTTACTGGTTGACTCGCCAAAGATGTGCTTATATGAAAAATGTTCTGCGCAAACTCGACGAACATCTTTTTTAAGTCGACAGACGACTCACATGGTCTGATGAGCCAGGAGAATAAGCCACTTCATTTAAGTGGAAGGACGAGGCCCGGGCCCCGGTGGGGCGCTGCATGAGGCCTGCCAGGTTATGAAAAGATAGAAAATGCCTGAGTTATCTGGAAGGACAGGGAAATAATTTACTTTTAATAAGTGGTGTTGTGATTAATATTTTCTTAATTGATTGGAATATGATGATCTCACATCTTCCGGCTGCAGAAAAAACTGTAATCTACCCGCCAGACCGGCGTCCTTTTATTGCTATTAAGCCGTATATGATGATTATTTTCGGAACACTCATTTTCTTTCCTGTTGGAATTGCCTGGTTTCAATACCTCTTCTTTGGGTTACCGGCTGATCCTTCAACATTATTTCAAACGATATCAGCTACTGATCCTACAGGATTTCCGATTTGGATAAGCCTTAGCCATTGGGCGAATTTTATTCTCCTTACGTTGATCATAAGAAGCGGGCTTTCTATATTGGTCGATCATCCTCGCCTGTATTGGAACAATGGCTGCACACCCGGAACAGAATGGATACGGTTTACACCATTAAAAGTGCCGAAGGATAAAATGTGGACAGCCAAGGAAGATGCACGTTACATCAGTCCTGTATTGGGATTGCCTGGTTATCGCCATACGATAGGCATTGCAAGAGTTTGGCATTTTCTCACAGTTCCCTTTTTTGTTCTGAATGGAATCATTTTTATTTTTTTATTATTTCATACCGATCAGTGGAAACGGTTGTTTCCTGTATCCTGGAAAATACTGCCCGACTCCTGGGCGGTTTTTGTTCATTACATAACTTTTCATTTTCCGGTAGAGCCAAACGGGTTTTATCACTTTAATGCATTGCAGCAGCTCTCCTATTTTGGCGTGGTGTTCATACTGGCTCCCATAGCTATGCTTACCGGTATGGCGATGTCCCCTGCGATCGAAAACCGGTTTCACTGGTTTCCGAAATTATTCGGCAATCGGCAGAGTGCCCGTTCCATCCACTTTATGGTTATGGTTTGCTATTTGATCTTTATCGTTATTCACGTTACCCTGGTAGCAACTACCGGAATAATCAGGAATATGAACCATATAGTGATGGGAAACGATAAAACGGATAATTCCTCAGGACTATACATTGGAATCGCTATTATACTGTTCACTATTGCCTTATGCTTTCTTGCTTATTGGCTTTCCTGGAATCGCCAGCGCTCACTCCAATATGCCCAGGCGGCTATTAATGGCACACTCTGGCGCTCCACTATAAATATTTTTAAGCCACGTCCTTATTACAATAAGAAAGACATATCAGCCTATTTTTGGCCCAATGGGAAGATGCCATCTTCAGAAATCTGGAAGAAATTGGCGGAAAATAACTTTAAAGACTATAAGCTTAAAATAGGCGGATTGGTTGATAAGCCTGTTGAATTATCCCTGGATGAACTAAAAAACCTGGGAAAGGAACAAAATATTACCATGCACAATTGCATTCAGGGATGGACGGGAATAGCTGAATGGGGCGGCATTCCGATCAGTAAGATTGTGGAAATCGTAAAACCTCATTTTTCTGTTACAACCGTTGCTTTTTATTCATTCGGAGAGGGCCTTTATGGTGGAGTCTATTATGATACAAATACCCTGGATAATTGTCTGAAACCTCAATCCATTCTTGCCTGGGAAATGAATTACAGACCTCTTCCTCTGGAACATGGCGCTCCAATAAGACTTCGCATCGAAAATCAGCTGGGGTATAAAATGGTTAAATGGATAGCTTCCATTGAATTTTTGGAAACTCATAAGCGTATTGGAAAGGGCTTCGGCGGTAAAAATGAGGACGAGGAATATTTTGATTTGCTTGCCGATACTTAATGATGAGAAAACCGGATTCCATCGGAAATAGAATCAAATTAGTATAAAATAAACTTTCCATTATGAATAAAAAATTAATAATTACAATTGTTTTACTATCAGGCATTTTTTTGGCGAAGGCCCAGCGTGTAGGCTCAACACCTGATTACATTAAAACTTTAACTGCAGATTGGAAAGGAGAACGCTTTCCCGACGGAAGGCCGAAAATTCCCGACGCGATCCTCGAAAGATTAAAAAATGTATCCATGGAAGATGCCTGGGGCGTATTGCGAAATAAAGGATACCAGAACCAATATGAAGGAGACTGGATTGTAATTCAACCGGACAGTGTGATGACCGGAAGGGTGGTTACCGCTCAATACCTGCCTTCGAGACCGGATCTGATCAAGGTGGTGAAGGAAGAGGGCAAAGCCGAAAACCGCGCGCAGCAGGGAGGAACGAATTCCTGGCCGATCGATATTTTAGTTCCCGGAGATGTGTACGTGGCTGATGGTTATGGAAAAATTGCGGATGGAACACTGATCGGCGATAACCTGGGTAATTCCATTTATGCAAAATCATTAAGAGGTGTTATTTTTTATGGCTCAGTGAGAGACATGGCCGGACTATCAGAGATCAAAGGATTTAATGGCTGGATAAAGGGTTCGGACCCTTCCTATATCCAGCAAATGATGCTTACAACGATCAATGCTCCCATTCGAATAGGCCGGGCTGTGGTATTGCCCGGCGATGCAGTGCTTGCAAATAAATATGGTACCATTTTTATTCCGGCTGCTTTAGTTGAAGAGCTGGTGCTCACTTCAGAAGTCACTGCATTGCGGGATGAATTCGGACATCAGCGCTTGCGTGAGAAAAAATACCTGGCTGGTCAGATCGATAGCCAGTGGTCCGATGAAATCAAAAAAGATTTCCTTGACTGGCTAAAAAATTATCCGGGTAAATTACCTATGACCAAAACGGAATTGGATAATTACCTGAAGGAACGTAATTATTAACGACAGGGATATTAAGAATTAGTTTTACAATCACTAAAAACTCATCAGTATGAATCCAATTTTGAGAAAAATAACAGAAGGCAACAGGCAGATGGAAAAAGTGGAAGCGGATGCAAATTTAAAAGAGATGAATCATCCTGCCACAGGTCGTGACCGCCGCAGCTTCCTGAAGAAAACCGCTCTTGGAGGATTATCCCTGACAGCATTGATGGGCTTATCATTTGAGGATACTATAGCTCAGACTACGGCAAAAGTCAGCCGGACTTCAAGTCCTTCTGATCTGAAAATTACTGACCTGCGTTATGCCTTAACGACGGTTCTTGGAGGCACGGCCATCATACGTATAGATACCAACCAGGGCATTTACGGACTGGGTGAAGTGCGCGACGGTGCAGATCCGCGTTATGCGCTGCTGCTTAAAAGCCGCATACTCGGGCAAAATCCATGCAACGTGGAAATGATTTTCAAATCGATCAAACAGTTTGGTGGCCCCGCCCGGCAGGCAGGAGGCGTATGTGCTGTGGAAATAGCGCTATGGGATCTATGCGGCAAGGCTTATAATGTACCTGCATGGCAACTATTGGGAGGAAGGTATCGTGATAAAATAAGAATTTATGCAGATACACCTGAAGCAAATTCTCCCGAAGAACAACTGAAGCTAATTAAATATCGCACGGAGCAGCAGGGATTCACGTGGTTGAAAATGGATGTGGGAATTGAAGAAATTGCGAAGATACCCGGGACCCTGGTAAATCCAAAGTTTTGGGAAAATTCAGATGGCGGACTTCAGCAGTATGGCAACCTCGATAATCCCATGTCCTATGGCAGCGCCCGTCACCCTTTCACCCAGATACAAATTACAGATAAAGGCCTTGCCGAATTGTCAAAGATCGTCGAGACTGTACGAAATATGGTAGGTTATGACATTCCGCTATCATCTGATCATTTCGGACATTTCGATTTAAACAACGGCATACGCCTGGGGAAAGCCCTTGAAAAATACAGGTTAGCCTGGATGGAAGATATTATATCCTGGGAATTCCCGGAACAATGGAAAACAATAACTGATGCGATTGAAACTCCGACCAATACGGGGGAAGATATTTACCTGCTGAAAAACTTTAAGCCTCTGATTGATATTCATGCAACCGATATCGTTCATCCTGACCTGGTCTCTGCAGGAGGATTGCTCGAAACGAAGCGAATTGGAGATTACGCAGAGGAGCATGGAGTTGCGATGGCCATGCATCAGGCAGGCACACCGGTTTCATTTATGGCCAACGTTCATTGTGCTGCAGCAACCCAGAATTTCTTAGCACTCGAACATCATTCCATAGACCTGCCCTGGTGGGAAGGGCTTGTAAAAACAACGGATGGCAGGGAATTGATTACGAAAGGTTTTGCCAACCTTCCTCTTTCTGCACCTGGACTTGGCATCGAGTTAATCGAAGAAGAAGTGAAAAAGCATTTAAGCCCGAAGGATAAAAGTTTTTTTGCACCGACGGACGAATGGAACGAAAGGCGTTCACATGACAGAACATTCAGTTAATGAAGAAAGAGAATATTTTTTTTGTTGCAGTTATTTTATTTGTGAGCGGATGTACAAATTTTGAATCATCTGTAAGGCCCGGTAAAGATTATCCGGTTTATGGTGGCAATAAAGCCGGCAACCGGTACTCGTCTTTAGATCAGATCAATACGGGGAACGTTGAGAAATTAAAGCCGGCCTGGATCTATAACTCCAGTGAAACGGGAAGCGGAAATGAATCCATGACGAATGGATCCATGGGAATTCAGTGTCAGCCCATCGTGGTGAACGGCATACTTTACGGAACGACTTCTGATCTCGGCCTATTTGCTTTGGATGCCGGAACGGGTCTGCAAATCTGGAAGTTTCAACCTGTAAAGGACAACCGGAAATTCAGTATGATCAACAGCAACCGGGGTGTTGTGTTCTGGGAAAACGTGAATGATAAACGTATTCTCTATTCATCGGGCTCATTTCTCTATGCAATTCATGCTGAAAATGGGAAACCGGTCAATAGTTTTGGCAAAAGCGGAATGGTGGATCTGCACGAAGGGTTATCAACAAACGACGATCATGATGCTGATGACTTGTCCGTGACTGCGAATACCCCGGGGATTGTTTATAGAAATACGCTGATTATCGGCTCCAGCGTATCAGAATCAGGAGACGCTGCTCCTGGTCATGTGCGCGGCTTTGATATACCTACAGGAAAATTGAAATGGGTATTCCATACAGTTCCCCGGCCGGGGGAATTGGGTTACGATACCTGGCCTAAAGATGCATATAAAAGAATCGGGGCTGCAAACAATTGGGGAGGATTGGCCCTGGATGAAAAACGGGGGATGGTTTATTTTGGCACAGGTTCGCCTTCATCTGATTTTTATGGTGGAGAGCGCGAGGGAAAAAACCTGTTTGGAAATTCCGTAGTGGCACTTGATGCCGAAACAGGAAAACTGAAATGGTATTATCAAACGATTCACCATGATCTTTGGGACAGGGATATCCCCTGTCCTCCCAACCTGGCTACAATAAAATTTGAAGGGAGAATGAGAGATGTGGTTGTTCAGGCAACCAAAGATGGATTGATTTATATACTGGATCGTGAAAACGGAACTTCCCTTTTCCCGGTTGAAGAGCGCCCTGTTCCGGTGCATGGATTGCGAGGCGAACATCCCTGGCCGGTGCAGAAGTTCCCGATCAAACCGGGTCCGCTTTCTCACCAGTCATTTACGGAAGCGGATATTACTGATCTTTCGCCGGAAGCACATGATTATGTACTTAAACAATTCCTGAAGTTCCACTCGGAAAATAAGTTTACGCCTCCTGATACGGCAGGCACTTTACTCTTCGGATATAGCGGAGGAGCGGAATGGGGCGGAAATGCCATTGACAATAATGGGGTACTTTATCAAAATGCCAACGATGATCCATGGATCGTACAAATGATCGATACAGCAACACGAAATAAGGAAATCGCAACGGTCTCCCGTGGAAATGCATTGTATATTATGCATTGTTCATCCTGCCATGGTCAGGACAGAAGAGGAACCGGTTCGGAATTTCCCAGCCTTGTTGATATTGGGAAGAAAAGGTCCGCCGCCGTGATCAAAACAATTTTAAGAACAGGAGGAGGAAGAATGCCATCCTTCGAGCGATTGTCTGATCAGGATCGGGACGCCATTGCCGGGTTTTTATTAAATCCCGATGAGGGTGGAGAAACAGAAACGGCCTATGAAAAAAATGTAGCAGCCGGCCCGGTACCAGTTAAGAAAAAAGAATTTGGATTCAAGCCTGCTTTCGTGAATAAGTCGTGGAGAAAGTTAACGGATCAGCAAGGGTATCCCGGAGTGAAGCCTCCCTGGGGCACACTCAATGCAATTAACCTCAGCACCGGAGAATATTTATGGCGGGTTCCATTGGGCGAATATGCGGAACTGACCAGGAGAGGAATTCCGGTGACAGGCACAGAAAATTATGGCGGACCCTTGGTAACTGCCGGAGGTTTGGTATTCATAGCAGCAACGAGAGATGATAAGATCCGTGCCTTTGATAAGAAAACAGGTAAGGTATTGTGGGAATACCGCCTTCCAGCCGGCGGTTTTGCCACGCCGATTGCTTATGAAGTACGCGGGAAGCAATATATTGTCATTGCTGCTGGTGGCGGAAGGGGTGAGAAAACGGGCGGCAATTATATTGCATTTGCACTTTAAAAAAAGATTTATATGAAAGATAATCGCCGGGACTTTATAAAGAAATCAGCATCCCTGGCTGCGGCCATTTCCATTGGAGGATTGGCTGGTTCTGCCGTTCCCGGATCACTTACCTCGAAGAGAAAAAAGAATAATGCAGCAAAGGCAACTGATTTTATCCGGGATGGAGGAATGCAGATGTCACTCGCCTATTTCTGGGGCCTGGAGCCTCACAAAATAGCATTGGCAAAGCAGATGGATGTTCTGGGTGCAGTTGGTGGAATAAATACCGGAATGACCGAATTGAAAAATGTAAATCCGTGGGATTATGATTCAATCATGGCAGTTAAAGAAGTGTGGAATAAACAAGGATTGAAGTTTAATGTAGTGGAAGGACCTCCTTCGCTAGGAGAAAAAACGAAACTTGGCCTTGAGGGCAGGGACGAAGAAATTTCAAATTTCATCAGTTTTATGAGAAACTTGTCCAGGGCCGGCATTGAAGTCATATGCTACAACTGGATGCCTGTTATCGGCTGGTACAGGACTAATAAGGCCAAGCCGGGCCGTGGAGGTGCCCTGGTAACTGCCTTTGACAATGATGCTCTGAAAGGAGAGCCCATGACCAAATATGGAGAAGTTTCAAAGGAAAAATTATGGAGCAACCTGGAATATTTTCTCAAAGCTGTGGTTCCGGAAGCAGAAAAGGCTGGCATCAAACTGGCGATGCATCCGGATGATCCGCAGGTAGACGAGATCAAAGGTATTTCGCGGATCATGACGACGGTTGACAACTTCAAACGCATGTTGGATATCTACCCGAGTTCCAGCAACGGGATAACGATGTGCCAGGGTAATTTTTCCCTGATGGGAGCCGATATTCCAACTATTGTAAGGGATTTCGGAACACGGAAGGTTATTCATTTTGTACATTTCCGTAATGTGAGAGGGGCAAAATATAAGTTTGATGAATGCTTTCACGACGAAGGCCAAATTGATATGAGTGAGGCTATGCAGGCTTATTATGATATCGGTTTCAAAGGTCCCATTCGCCCGGATCATGTGCCCACTATGGATGGAGACAGCAATGAAAAAGCCGGTTACAGCACCATTGGAACTTTATATGCGTGTGGGTATATCCGGGGACTTATAGAAGCTGTGGCAATGAAAAATAAATGAGATTGCATCGTGCAGGTTTTGAATTGAATACAAGTTTCCAACATGGCCCAAACGATTGCTAAACGTCGCTGGTTGCGATTGATACCTGTGGCGTTTATTACTTATAGTCTCGCTTACCTGGACCGGGCAAATTTTGGATTTGCAGCTGCGGGCGGAATGGCTGAGGACCTGCATATCACAGCTGCCATGTCTTCCTTACTGGGTTCTTTATTTTTTCTAGGCTATTTCATTTTTCAGATACCGGGCGCCATTTACGCCGAAAATAAGAGTGCCAAGCGATTGATCTTTTGGTCCCTGATCCTTTGGGGCGGGTTAGCCATGACAACCGGCATGGTCAAAAATATACATCTCCTCATTTTCATCCGGTTTATGCTTGGTGTGGTGGAAAGTGCCGTCATGCCTTCCATGCTGATTTTCCTTAGCAGGTGGTTTACGAGATCGGAAAGGTCGCGGGCAAATACATTTTTAATCCTTGGCAATCCGGTAACTATTCTTTGGATGTCCATCCTCTCCGGGTACCTGCTGAAATCAATGGGCTGGCGATGGATGTTTATTTTGGAAGGATTGCCTGCAATTTTATGGGCTTTCATTTGGTTGAAGTTGGTTAATAATGAACCAAAGGATGCCAGCTGGCTGACTGAACCAGAAAAACTTGCTTTAGAAGAGAAGTTGAAAGAAGAACAGCAGCGCATAAGGCCGATGAGAAACTATGTAGGAGCATTTCAATCACGGGCAGTTGTTTTATTATGTTTTCAATATGCGTTGTGGAGTATTGGAGTGTACGGGTTTGTGATATGGCTACCATCTATTATTCATTCGGCTCCCGGAATAAGCATTGTAGAAACCGGATGGCTCTCATCTGTCCCATATCTTTTAGCGATTGTCGCCATGTTACTATGCTCTTATTTTTCTGATAAAACTTTGAAGCGCAAAGTGTTTGTTTGGCCATTCCTGGTCATCGGAGCCATTGCCTTTTATGGCTCCTATTTAGTGGGAACAAACAATTTCTGGTTGTCTTTTATATTATTGATCATTGCCAGCGGTGCTATGTATGCGCCTTATGGACCATTCTTTGCCATCATAACCGAAATTTTGCCGCGCAATGTTGCAGGAGGCGCAATTGCATTGATCAATAGTTTTGGTGCTTTGGGATCATTCGCTGGCGCATATCTTGTCGGATATCTGAATGGAACTTCAGGTGGTTTTGGCGCATCTTATATTTTCATGGCGGGGTCCCTACTCCTTTCGGCGGTCATAACCGTGATTGCCATCCGCGATAAGCCCGGAAACGATTGAGGTTGGAATACACATGACGGGTTCATTTTACATCCTGTTGATGGATAAGGACTTTATGTCCTATATTATACTCATATCTTATTTGTGTAACTCCGGAGTAAGTCCGGTAATTACCGGACTTACTCCGGAGTTGATTTAGTATCATATAAGTATGATATGGGACTAAGATGGGACATGAATAGAAGGAATACTGGGCATGAGTTGAACAAAATCTGGTAAGGAATGCTTTCCTCCCAGCCCAAGCAGGTTTGTCAGGGTGAGTCTGCCGAAATCCACTAAAAGAAAAGCCCACCTGACCTTAAACCTTCGGTGGGCAAATTTTAATCAACAGGAATTACAATTGCTAGTCAGCCATTGAATGAGAACTTAGCCTGTGCGTAACCTCAAAAGAAGCCGGCCATTATAATTTAAAATCTTTGGTATAGCAATATCTTCAAACTGATGAAAACCAGGTTCCATTCCTTCTTTTATGTAAATAAGCCGGGTTAGATAAATCATGTTTATGGTCATTCATGTGATTTTTAAAAATTGTCAATACCAATGCGATATTAAATAAAATCCTGGTCATATTTTGCTTACTGATGTGCCCATGTGCAAACTAGAATTGGAAGTATATAAATGAACTGGTTGCATTCTGGCTCAGCATAATTAATATTAACATAAGCGACCAAACGATACCCAGGAGCCACCAGGACATTTTATTGGCAACAGTCAGAACCCTGGTATTTCTCATCAGCCAGTGAGCGATTACTAAAACAAGCATGATGATGCTGACTCTTGTAATGTCCAGATAACTCAATACCGCAGTTCCGGTTGTATTACGGACGAACATGGAATTAAGCAAACGCCAGGCGGAGGAAAAATCCGGAGCTCTGAAAAATACCCAGGTCACGTTCACCAGGAAAAATGTACAGAGGGCCAGTACGAAATTGGAAACGTTTTTTGGATGATTCGATTCCGGGGGAAATGAACCTTCAACAGGTTTTTTAAATGAAGGCAAAATAGAACTTTTTATATAATTGTTTTCTGCAATGGCAAGTGCTGGTGTTAATTTCTTACGTCGGATATCGCGAAATGCTTTTTCAACCCATAAATAAAAACCATGCAGGGCACCCCATACCACAAAAGTCCAGTTAGCCCCGTGCCAAAGGCCGCCGAGTAGCATGGTGATCATCAGGTTGATATATGTTCTTACCTGGCCTTTCCTGTTTCCCCCCAGGGGTATGTATAAATAATCTCTTAGCCAGGATGATAAAGTAATATGCCATCTCCTCCAAAAATCGGTAAAGCCTACGGCAGCATAAGGGAATAAAAAATTCTGAGGTAATATAAACCCAAGGCACAGTGCTGCGCCAATGGCGCAGGAGGAATAGCCGGCAAAATCAAAAAAGATTTGTCCTGAAAAAGCCAGCACACCCATCCATGCATCTATGGTTTTTAGCGTATCATGTGAACTAAAGACGGCAATGGCGGAGTTTGACAACATACCATCGGCCAGAAATACCTTCATAAATAATCCAAGCGTTAACAAAAACAAACCTTGTAGCATTTGCTGGGTATTCGCTTTACGTGGTGTGGCGAACTGGGGAACCAGTTGTGGAGGTCTAACGATCGGGCCAGCCACAAGGTGCGGAAAAAATGTGACGAATAAAGAGAAATTCAATAGTGATTGTACAGGTTTACTTTCTTTTTTGTACATATCAATGGTATAACATAGGGTAGTAAACGTATAAAAAGAAATACCTGCAGGCAGAATAATATTTGGTTTGGCGGGATGATAATTAACACCCAGTGCATTTACCAGATGGGTAAAATTCTCCAGCAAAAATCCGCCATACTTAAAAAAACAAAGCATGCCGAGATTGCCGATCAGACTTACGACCAGGAGCAATTTCTTCCTGTGTTTATTTTCCTGGGTATAAAGTGCCTTGCCTACAAAATAGTCCACGAGTGTCGAGAGCCATAAAAGAAGAATAAATGGCGGATTCCAGGCGGCATAAAAAATATAGCTCGCAAGCAGCAGATTGATTTTTTTTGTTTTCCATGAAAATGGGAGGTTATGTAAAATCAAAACGATTGCTAAGAAAACCAAAAACGTGTAGGAATTGAAAAGCATTGTTGGTGTTTTAGGTGGATGCTAAACAATATTTAATCTGGCTTTTTGTTGAAAGTCCAACCTTTTTCCTCCTGAAGTATTTTAATCATATTGTTTGTAAAGATCTTAGCCTGAGCAGGTGACAAATGGGACCATTCAGGGCATTCAAAATTTGCGATAGCAGGATAATCTGCAAAATGAATACCCTTGCATCCGGTAACGGTTAACAACCTGTCCCAATATTCAGTACGTGGGTATCGTTTCATTTCATTCTGAAGCACGGGCCCGCTGGATGGTGTGCGGACAAATAATACCTGGCCGCCCCTGGCCTTAATTTTGTCTACAAGAAATTTTACAGAATTTAAAATGGAATCAAGTGCTCTGCCCGAAGCCGGAGGTATTATAACCCTTCCAGGTCGCGTCCATACCGCTCTTACCTGGTTCTGCAGACTGGTATCAATCATAAAACGTGGTGCCATAAAGGATTGCCTTTCAAAACTCACCGGATGAAACTCCACAGGGAAAGGATTTCCCGAATACACGCCGGGCCTGGAAACAAAACTCAGGTTATCCAGCATAGAGTTTATGGAATAGTATTCCTGATCAAGAAAAACGAATTCTGATTCCAGTACATGGTCTACCTGAAAGCTAAATCGTTGTGTCGGAGTCCGGATCTTATAATAAGCGATTTTATTTCTTGTTTTCCAATCATATAATCCACCTGCAGAAAAAAACACAGCTTCCGTAACATCGATAATCAGTCTGCCTTTAAAATTTTCATCATTTGCCAGATCCTCCAATACCGGCCTTGGGCTGCTGCCCACATTGGAGAGCTGTATGGCATGATCTCCTGTAATGCTTTGCCAGGTTGGAATGTCCAGGTCAAATTTAATCCGGGAAGATCCTATGAATACGGTTGCCTGGTCGATGGGTTCATAAACCATTGCTCTTTTGTCGGCATATAAAGCCTCGTTGTCATCATATGAGATCGGGGCGCCTGTATTTCTCAAATGAATTTCCCAGGAAATCATTGCGGCGGCGGAAATGGAAATAGCCAACAGGCCAGCTTTAGCGAAGTTGGAGGTTTGCATGGTGTTTTCTTTTTGAATGGCATGTGACGAAAGCAGGTTAGGAACTATCCAAAGTTTACATTCATCAGGCTTTGCCCGAATTACGGAAATTATGCAATTTATATTCAGTGATAAATAAGAGTTTGTAACTGGTTAATTTTCTATTGTCCAATATGGTCGGAATAATAAACAAATCTAATTAACAAATTGAAAACCACCCGATTCCGATTCATTAGACGCTAATGTAAATTTCTGGTAACTGGCAACATTCCAGTTGAATCCCAGTGCCCACCTATGCTAAATTGTTCATTTCAAATAACCTGTCTTTAAGCCAGGGAGAAACATTACCGAATCATTTGGGTGGGTCAATTCGCAAGGCCTCAAAGGGTAATGAGAAAATAAAAATAGATTAATTTTAAAAATTAAATTTTATAGACTATGAAACGGGAGACATTGACAATAGCGCTAATTGCAACTTCATTTCTATTAGGCTTTACTTTTAAGACAATAATCTCCGACAAAAATAAAAATATAAAAATGAAAAAAGTAACAGGAATAGGCGGTATTTTCTTCAAATGTAAAGACCCAAAAGCAATTAACGAATGGTATAAAACACATCTTGGGTTTGACACAAGCCCATATGGAACAAGCTTTGAATGG
>JANWIY010000006.1 GCA_025449645.1 Chitinophagaceae bacterium
AATGCCCAAAGACAATTTCAGGAATTGCCGGAGCAGCTTGTTAATATATTCATGAATGGTAATCCTTCAAGGCCGTTATCGAAATAACCATATAGAAAAATTTGCCTTTCCTTTGCTCAATATCAGGGGTGACCGGGGCCGCTAAAATGGTGAGTTAAAGTGAAAGAAGTCTTGATCAAGATACGCATTTCAATATTGCTGATTGCTTTAATATTGGGTAAATTCAGTATTGCGCAGACTAAAGTAATTGCGGGCAGGGTATTGGATTCAGCAACACATGCCCCATTGCAAAATGTAAGTATCACTGTTAAAAACAGTCCTGCTGGTGGATTGACAGATGCTGATGGCAAATTCTCAATAACGCTAGATAAAAATGCTCAAAAACTAACGTTTACATTCACGGGATACCATTCCGCAACAATTTCTCTGGCTACAGCTCCCGTTCAACCAATGACCATATTGCTTTCCAAATCGTTCACCACGCTGGAAGGTGTAATCGTAAATGCGAAAAAAGGAAGATACCGGAATAAAAACAA
The DNA here is from genome assembly GCA_025449645.1 of Chitinophagaceae bacterium. Lineage (GTDB taxonomy): Bacteria > Bacteroidota > Bacteroidia > Chitinophagales > Chitinophagaceae > Puia. The sequence continues at coordinate 537 of JANWIY010000006.1, forward strand.
CCCTGCTGTTGAACTCATCCGGCTGGTCATTTCCAATAAATCCAAGAACGGGGAAGGCGCATATCCTTATTCATCTTATCAGGAATATGAAAAGGTCCGGATGTTCACAGACGGATCCTGGGGCAAGATTACCCATAATTTTGTACTGAAAAAATTCCGTTTCTTCTTTGAAAATAAGGATACCACAATAGTACCCGGGAAATCACTCAATGCCATTTATTTGCAGGAAACCCTTTCCCGTAATTTTTATAGAAAGGAGCCGGAAAAGAAAAAAAAACTGATCCTTGCACGGAAGACTGTGGACTATGGGGAATTCGTTGATACGAGGGGAGTAGCAGGTGCATTGCGTTATCTGTATAATGATATCAATATCTACGACAATACCATTTTGGCGTTTACTATGGAATTTATCAGTCCGATAGCGAACGCCGCACCTGATTTTTATATGTATTTTATCAGGGATACCATTGAGGAAAACGGAGAAAAAATGGTAAAGCTTTATTTTACACCAAGGAATCCGGAAGACCTGCTTTTCCGGGGAACCCTTTACATCACGCTGGATGGAAATTATGCCGTAAGGAAGGCCGAATTAAACCTTGCGAAACATGTAAATCTAAATTTTGTCCGGAATCTTGAAATCATGGAAGATTTTGTAAAAGGACCTATGGGCCGTTATCATCTGGCTGAATCAGATATGCTCGCATTTCTTAGTCCTTTTCCAAAAAGTGCAGGTCTTTTTGGGGAACGAAAGATATCTGTTCAGGATTTTTCGGATACAGTTCTGCCGGAGCATACACTTCAAGGCCCGGCACTGGATAGCCTCCCCCTTGCGTCCCATCGATCAAATTCATTCTGGACCGAATCCCGCCCGGTTCCGCTCAGCGAGTCAGAGACAAAAACTTATGCTAACACGGATAGTCTTTTAAAAATGCGTTCTTACAGAAGGTTGATGGATTATGCCACCTTATATTTTGTTGGTTATAAATCCGCCGGCAAATTTGATATCGGTCCGATCCGTAAGTTTTATTCTTTCAATCCCGTAGAAGGTCAAAGGTTCCAGTTTGGCGCCCGATCCAATTACAAACTGAGCAGCAGGTATTATACAGAGTCCTATCTGGCTTATGGTTTGAGAGATGAGCGCTGGAAATATTTCCTCAGTGGTTCTTATTCCTTCAATAATCGGTCTGTTTATAGTTATCCCTTTAACTACCTGCAGGCAAGTTTTATGCGGGACACAAGGAATCCGGGAGAAGAGGATCTCTTTTCCCAGGGTAACACCTTACTAACTTCTTTCACCCGCGGGTATAATTCGGATTGGTTGTACAATGATATTTTCAGGCTAACCTATGTCCGCGAATTTGGAAACCATTTTCAATACAGCCTGGGTACAAAGTACTGGAGGCAGCAGCCGGCGGGATCACTCGTTTACGTGCATGAGCCTGTTCCTTCAATGATGGATACCATCCCGGAAATTACAACAGGTGAATTATCCTTCAGCCTTCGGTGGGCACCCAATGAACAATTCTTTGAGAATAAATTGGTCCGAAGGAGCATTGCGAATAAATACCCTGTTTTCACTTTAGAATATGCAAAAGGCATCAAAGGGTTATATGGCGGTGAGTATAATTATGACGCTTTTCGCCTCATCATTTTTAAAAGATTCTTTATTTCCCCACTCGGATTTTCGGATGTGACTTTTAATGCCAGTTATCTGTCAGGCACTCTTCCATTCCCCTTGCTGATCATTCATCCTGCTAACCAGTCTTATTTTTATAGCCAGCATTCCTACAATCTCATGAATGTTGAGGAATTCGTGAGTGATCATTTTGCCGGAATGAATATTGACCATTTTTTTAATGGTTTCTTTTTTAATAAGATCCCTTTGCTTAAGAAATTAAGACTTCGCGAATTAATTACGGCCAAGCTATTATACGGTGGCCTGCGAAATGAGAACAACCCGAATTATAATTCAAATCAATTCCTGTTTCCGACGACCAATGGGGTTGTCTCTACTTTTGTACTAAACGGCCAACCCTACCTGGAGGCCGGGGTGGGGATTTACAATATTTTCTCCTTCATCAGGTTGGATCTCATCAAACGATTTACATATCTGAATCATTCAAATATCTCAACGTTGGGACTTCGCATCAGCACTAATTTTAGTTTCTAAAACTTGTGGGAGCAATTTAGTCCCGCCTCCAATCCCCGTCCCCGTGCAGAACGCCTTTATCATTTTGGCATCATTGAGGTTCTGCCAGAATTTCCGGAAAATTCGATTGGTTTGATTGTTGGGATATGGCAAAAATGCGGAACACAAATTCCTTACCTGACTTCATTTCAATCTCCGACAAACAGTTACTGGATGCCTATTCCGGTACTGTCGCGGGTGTTGTTAAAAATGCATCCCAGGCAGTGGTCCATCTGAAAGTATCAAAAACGGGTAATCATCCCCGGACAAAAAAACCCATTGAGCAGCAAGCCTCCGGGTCTGGTTTTGTAATCTCTACAGATGGATACATCGTGACCAATAACCATGTTATAGAAAATTCTCAATCCATTAAGGTAGGTTTTGGAGATGGGATGGAGTTCCCGGCTGATTTGACGGGAACTGATCCCTCGACGGATATTGCCATCATAAAAGTGCATGATGGTGAATTGAGGCCTCTGCAGTTTGCCAATTCAGATCTTTTGGAACCAGGGCAAATTGCCATTGCCATCGGCAATCCGATGGGCCTCCAGCACACAGTCACGGCAGGCGTGGTCAGTGCACTCGGACGTTCGTTAAGAGCAAACAATGGCAGATTAATTGACGATGTGATTCAGACGGATGCCGCCCTCAATCCCGGGAACAGTGGTGGCCCTTTGGTCAATTCCGAAGGGAAGGTCATTGGTGTGAATACGGCCGTGATCAGTTCGGCCCAGGGCCTCTGCTTTGCAGTATCAGCCAATCTGGCTGCTTATATATCCGGACAACTTATTATTCACGGCAGAGTAAAAAGGGCGCAGTTAGGGGTTGCTGCCCAACCTGTAAAACTTACCCCTAGAATGATCGGCGCAAACCAGTTGAAAACAACCATGGGAGTGTACATTTTTGAAATCCTTGCTGACAGTGATATTTATAACAAGCAATTAAGGGTAGGAGATATTATCGTGGAGTTTGAAGCCCGGCCTGTTTCGACTGTAGATAGCCTGCATAAATACCTCAATGAAAAATCGATAGGAAGAAAAATTGGTCTGACTGTGTTGAGAGGTGGCAGAAGGCAATTGGTTGAAGTCATTCCGGCTGAATTAAAATAAGGATCCAATTCAGCTTCGGGGCTCAGCCCATTTCCCGTTATTCATTTTTTGAAGATGATTTTTATGCCCTGTTGGCATCATTGAGTCTTCTTACAAAAACCCATGCGCAGGCAAAGAATGCAACTAATTGTGCAATGGCGCGAAGCACTCCCCAGAAATGAAATTTGTCAAATGCATGTTGCACGAGTATCTCATTATTTCCCATGGATTGAATACTCAGCATGATGGGAAAGGAATAAAATGTGAATAGAACCCCGAGCATGGCAAAGATTGTTGCAATATGTGCAGGCAATGCAATCGTGCTGAACTTGTTTTTATGAATCAAGATAATGGCTGAAGTAGTAAACAATAGGATAAAGCTGCCAAGCACTTCAAAGGGGTAAAAGACAAGACCATTGCCGAATTCAGCATACCGGGTATATTCTGCCCAGCTTAATTTAGTTAAATGCCCCCATGCAGGAACCTGTACAACATATCGGTCAAGACTACCTCCCGCAAGTAAGCCTGTGAGAAGGGTTGCCGCGGTCATCAAAAAATTAAACCATAAAACTTCCCCTTTTTGCTCCATTTTTTTGATGAACGTTTTTATGGCCAGTATATTTTATCCGGGTTACAGATCCATTCGGGAATGTTAGGTGGACCACCTCCTGATTAAACAAATAATTCAGCCGCTGTGTAATAAAAAAAACCAGTCCTCAGCCAAGGACTGGTTTGTATTTTATAAAGCGTTTTACGCTTTTGGAATTAAAAGAAGCCGACGGGTGCTCCGGAAAATTCGTCTTAGGACTTAAATAAACCTCGTTTGTGAGGGGTACGCCGACTTTGCTTCAGGGTCTTTACATTGGATCTGGACAATTGGTTTCGGATGGACTGGATTGGTTTTTTAGGATTCCTGGATTTTAACGTTGTCTGCATTTAGTAACCGCAGGGAAAAGAAAGGTAACCATTTCTTAAAAGGCTAATAATCAGGGCATTGATAATCAAAACTCAACGATGGCTTCGGATCACACCGGGAATGGGATGAGTTAAGATTACAGCTAATTCATGGCCGGTTCAATGCACTTTTTCCTGTTGCAGGATCAATGCTGTTGTCCGTCTGCAAAATACAGCTTATCTGGCCCGTCCTGTTATTTGCAATCCAGTCCTCGGTTATGAGTTTCTGATTATGCGGCAAGCTCTGCTTCTTGCCGTTCCAGTATGCTGCCCAGTAGGTAATACTGAGCTTGTCCCGGTCAATGGAAATACTGGCATAACCATTATAGCCGATGTCCAGCGGAGAATGGATATCGAAGTGAAAGGTATCTGCGACGCGGTTGTCATACAGCTCAAGGCCAAGAGCAATAGCTTTTTGTGGATTGATGACCCGCTTGCTTATGTGTTCATCAGGCATGCCGCCATTGCCGATACACCGGCCCCATGCAATGATATGACGCTGGGAAGCACGATATTTTTTATACATGGAAAAACGGTGCTCATGTCCCCAGATCCAGATGATCTCCCGGTCCGGACCCAGCAATTCCCGGAGTTGAATTGCAGGATTCTGAAATTCTTCCTCGCCGGAAAAGGCGCTGATATACTGGTGGTGGGTGAGCAGGACAATTCCCCTTTTGTCTTCCTCAATATGGACCTCCTCTCTCAGCCACCTGATCAGGGCATCAGGAAATTTCAGCTCTGTGTTATTGGGATCCGTATCGAAGATGCGCTTCAACCATGGCTGATAGAGCGAATCATAACCGGTGTCCAAACCGAGTATGCACCAGTGATCTGTCCGCAGGCAGAAAAACGGCGCCTGCTGACCGCGGTACTGGTTGGTATGGAAAAGGCGCTCGCCAAAACCACGTCCGCGATTTTTTATCATTTGCAAAAAGTATGCACCTGAGGAAAACATCTCATGGTTCCCTGCAAGAGCAAAACTTCCGGCCTTACCGCGGGGCCAGATTCCATAATCGATTCCATTGCCTTCTCCGAAATTATCTTTTAGTTCCTGCACGTTTCCCGTATAATAAGTATCCCCAAGGTGGAGGGTATAATCAGGATCCAACCGGTCAATACAATTTCCTATAAATTCGGATTGGGGTGTGCTGTTGGCCCAGTCTGCGGCAAGACACAAACTCACAGGAGCACCCGGGTCGTCAGGATGGTTAAGGGAATATATACAACCAGTAACGGAAGCGGGATACGGATATCGTGGCGAGATATGCCAGGAATGAACGAACCAGGCAAGAAAATTATTTGCAAGAAAATCCTTCAGCTGGTACATCAGGTATGGAAGGGGCTTGCGTTCAGCGGATTTTTGGGCCATGTTCGAATAGCGCATATTGGCTCGTCCGCTGCGGGAAAGAAGCAGATAACTATTTAATTTTCGCTTAGGCATAGTTGTTTTATTTGACTGTAGCTCAGTGACAGAGTGAAAGAACACTTCTTGCTGCGAGTGTACTGAGTGCCATGATGGTCCATTGCGGGTTGACCGTGATGCTTGTGGGAAAAACCGAAGCGTCGGCGACAAATATGTTGTCAAAACCGAATACGCGGAAATCCTCACTTACAGCCCTGCGTTTGCCGTATTTACTATTCCGTGAAGCCATCGCGTTGCCCCCTTGTGGATGGGCTGTACCGATGTAAAGATCATTGATCCGCAAAGGGTAATTCTTAAGCGCGGCAGCGAAATCCCTGACAGCATCTCCTGTCTTAAGGTCAAGTTCAATCCCTGGTTTTGTCGGTAAAATAGCCCTCCGCGCGCCCGCAAATTTGCCAAGCTCCACCAGACCGTTCAGCGCGAATTTGATTCTTGCAACATCTGTTGAACCGAGATCCCACACAAAGGAACTTCCCTGCAGGATACTGGCAGTTTTTAATACAGTTCCGTTGGGCTCAGAACCTATCAGGGCTCCGAAATTTACGAGATGTTTATAACGATTAATGAGTCCGTCTCTTTTGCCAAAAAAGAAAGGAACGCTGGTGATGGCGAATGTTGCGGGGGGGTTGAAATAAGTTTCAAATGCGGCCCGCAACTGCGGGTCGAGGGCAGCAATTGTGATCTGGTCGCCGTCAAATGCGCAGACTTCATGCTCAAAATCCAGCGTGACGGGAAATGCAAAATTGCAACTTAGGCCCTTACCGGTATTGGGGCCCGCACCGCTCCGCATAAGCAATTGGGAACTGGCAATCGCGCCTGCCGCAACGATGACGGCTTTATTCACCCTGACCCGACTGATCTTTCCGCTGGATGATCTTAAGAACACACTATCGGCCCTGCCTGCACTGGAAGTTATTCCTGCCGCTGTTGTTCCGGAAACCAGTGTGGCTCCGCGTGCTTCAGACCAGGGAATAAAGGTCTCCAGCATCGACCTTTTCTGCATTCTTTTATTGCCGATGTTCCAGTTACCGTCTCCGGTATTGTTGAGATGGTTTACGCTGACCGGCTCTTCTAAAACAAGCCGTTCGCCGGAATTTTTATCCTGATTGTATTGACTCACTGCATGGTCGAAAATTGCTTTTACCTCGCGGTTGATTCCTTTTGACCCAAGCGGATTAATACTGAGCTCGGTTTGAATTTGGTTATATGCATCATCGATGCCTGTGAGCGGAAGACCGAAATCATTTGCCCAAACCGTCCGAACTCCACTGGGCATTTGGAAACATACGGCATTGTTGATGACAGTCGTGCCGCCGACGCATTGTCCCTGGGCAACGGTCATGTTAAATTGTTTGGTCTGCTGAAGGCCGCCCTCTTTGTACAGCTTATGGAACATGGTCATTTCATCATCACTGAAATCCTGGAGAGGTTGATAGCGGTTACCGCTTTCAATGATGAGTATCCGGGACGGGTCGGCCACTTCGCAGGCAAGGCGGTAAGCGGCAGTAGCCCCGCCTGCGCCGGAACCGATGATGATATAATCTGCTTCCGGTGGAATATCCGGCTCACTTACCGGGGTGGTGACCCGGGGAGCAATCATGGGGCCGTCATCACACTCGGAACGGGGCTTGAAATTATTTTTATCCAGGTGATCTTTCGGCAGGGAAGCAATACCTTTTAAGGGTGGCGGGCCGGAAGCGCAGTCGCCCTGCGTCCTGTCCCGCGCATCCACAGGAGTATAACCAATACGGTTCCGGGTATTGATATGGTTGAACTGGGCAAAGCTGACGAAACTGTTGAGCGCAACTCCAATTTGAAAAGCCAGGTCCGCAAGCGGCGGAACCAGGGCAAGCTTTCTTTCCCATTCATTCCTGAAAAAATATTTGCGCAGGTAGAAGCGGCGTTCTTCCCTGCTCATGGATGAAAAAGAGGGATGGAAGTTATAAAGGAAATTGAGCCCGTTTTCAAAAATCGCAAACGGAAGGTTTAACAGCCCGCGTTTCCTGCCCCGGATACCTCCGATAAAATTATCTACGGACCGAAGCAACTGTGCATGTTGTTTGTCATCTCCTGCATAAAAAGCATCGGCCATCGCCGTAAAGCAAACAGCCGTGGAAGGTGTAATGGAATTTAAAGCATAATCCGAACTGTAAAACAGGCGTCGAATGCCGATTAAAGCAAAACAAATGAGCAGACCGGTCAATCCCTCGAGCACAAAATACCAATCCGCCTTCACCTGAAAACCAAAACGGGTCGTGATAAGCACGCCATGCCGGATATCTCCGATGACTAACCAGATAAGTGCGAGCAGGCTGCCTGCCATCAGAGGAATCACAACCGGGTTAAAGAGAAAAGCCCTTAATTGTTCCCTTTTTACCTGCAGGAAAAACAAAACCCCAAGTGTGCCGTAAAAAGTAACCGAGTTGCTGATGAGCGGATCAGGGTAGCCGAATACTGCGCTCACCCCTTCTTTTCCACCGGAAAAAAGCCGGATCAGAATGATGGCAATAACAAGCCCGGTAAAAAAGATCCCGAGCAGCCTGTAAAGCCATAACTGCACGGACATCGCCAGCGACCAGTCGATCGGGGTATCTTTTTCGGGATCAAATACCCTGGCATCTTTCCGGTATTTGATCATGATGATGAGAAAAATAACAACCATTGAGCCATCCACGATTCCTGAGAGCAATAAAAACCCCGTTTCAGAAGTTCCGGCAGGATTTAAAAAATGAAATGAGAGTGAATACAATGCTGAAATAAAATGTCCTGCAAACAATCCTGTGCAGCAATAGAAGCGAAGGGATTTATTATAAGCGGCAGTAAATGAAAGCATGACCATCAGCGCTATTTTGAAATAGGTGTTGATCGCAAGCGCGGGATTGGAATATGTGACATTGATCAGGTGTGCCATACCTGCCGGCCAGGAGCTGCTGCCGAGTAATCCAATAACAAGAAAAAGCAGATAGATTGAATATCCGGTTCCGAGCAACCTCAGCACCCAAAACGCTACTCCCCGCTTTGGAATTGCAGGATCCTCAGCACACCAATCAGTTCTGAAAAATGTTTTGTACTGTTTTTCTGTCGGGACGGGCGCGTACGGCTTCTTTTTGTACAAAACGGCCGCAATTAAGCGGGCTATATAAAGGGAGAGTACGCCGAAAACGAAGGCCTCTGCTGAAACAGATAAAAATAAACGGAGCAATACCGGATGGATTCCTGAAAAGAATGAATCTGGGTAATAGACCCAGGGCGCCTTCGATGCCGCACTGCAGCAATAGAAGTGAGATTCGATATACAGATCAATCAGACAATAAGGTATAAACAGAAGGAGGAAGGGAATGATGGAGGAACATTTGCGGAGAATGAAAATTAGCCAGGAGAAAAAAAATCCGTTGATAATCACTTCGAAAATCTCTGTGGAAAGAGGCGAAGAGAGTAAACCCGACTGAGCGGAGCCCTGAAAATAAACGATCCGGAGCTGGGTGACCAGCCAAATCAGGATAACAGAAAGCAGCATATTTGCGCCGGCAAGAATGAGGTAACCGGCCGGAGGCCGGGCTTTGTCAAGCGGATCCGCAACGATATAGCCTCTTAAGTTGATAATCGTTGGCATTATTCAAAGTTTTTATTGAAAAGAGGGATATGCTCACGATTTGATTGGTCTTCACGGACAGTCCGATAGGTCTTGATGGGGTGGGTGCGGTGCGTAAATAAAATTATATCTATTTTATTCAGCTTTTATGATTCCGTAAAAATATTTATCGGTAACAGTGCAAGTAGAAGTCATAAATGATGCATCACCGGATGAGAATGACGGTTCCTTTAAACAATTGTGTCGTGCCATCTTCAAACGCGACCGTTACAAAATACACATAAGTGGCCGGATCGGCCGGCTTCCCGTTCAGAAGTCCATTCCAGCCAAACCTGGGATCATTGGCTTCTGCATTCTCAACCTGAAATACTTTCTGCCCCCACCGGTTAAATATTGAAAAATCTTTTAACATTTTAACATCCTCGCCTCCGAGAATATAGAATACATCATTGTGACCATCGTTATTTGGTGTGAACGCATTTGGAATACTTACGCTTCCCCCTGCGAATGTTTTTATAGATGTAGTTCCGGTTGCAGTGCAAGCATATTCATTCTGAATAGTCAATTGGTATTCTATACTTGCAACCGGAGTAGATACCGGGCTGGGGCAATCGGAACAGGATAAATATTGAATGGGCTCCCATTTATAAGCAATGGCCATGCCTCCACTGATTTGCGGATTTAGCCGGACACTCGTTAAACGGGATACCGTGGTATCAGAAGGGTTGATTGCTACTATGAAGGGAATTAACGAAATGGTATCTTTATTATTATTAAATCTGGATTCTTCAAGAACGGGGCTGTTCTGCCCATTATCGTTGACATCTGCTATGACGCTGCCTGTGGTTGTGCGTTTAAAAAAACATTGGTATGTGGCGCATGTGGCCGCATTCGCTTCAGGTGTTGAGAACACAGGGCCCAGGAGATTGGCGCCCGCCTGGCCCGGATCTGCATCATAGAAAGATACTCCCAATCCCTTTGGAATATTGCCTCTTTTGAAATTATTGCAGATGGTAAATGCAGCGTGCAGGCTGTCTTCACCTGCACATACCAGGCTATCCATGACAATCTGGTAATCGTCCGCAGGAGGTATGTGCAAAATGGTAAAAGAACTGTCAATGCAGGCATAAGAACTTGTTGCAACCATTTTTTTTGTAATGTTGTAGACCTTATTCTCAGCAATAAAATAAGAACTGTCACATTGGGTACAATTTAGATCCTGGCCAGTGGTCCAGACATAGGAAGACACTAGTCCGGGCCCGGCTTTTGCGCTCAACAGCAAAGTGTCACCGGGTTGCAGGGTTGCGCTGTCTGGTATCGAGGCAACATGGAATTGAAAATTACTTTGAGAGTCAACATTATTTGTATAATTCTTTTCTACCAGTTTTGTGTCTGGCAGGCTAAAAGGACTGCTGTTGCCATTGTCATTAAAGACAGCGTATAGTTGATTAAGTCCGGGTTTGCCGACATCAATGATGGTATTATACGAGCTACAGCAACTTCCCGCAACGGGATCCGTTGTAAACAAAACCGGCGATAATCTATTGGCATTGCCTTTTCGCGGATCTGCATCATAAAATGAAATGGGCGTCCCTGCAGGAACAGGTGCATAACCGTAATTACAGACGTTTAAGGTGACCATGATCTTGGTTTGTTGATAACATTCAACATTATTTAATGAAACTGTACCGTCAACTGTTGGGTCATATACCGGGAAATTAAATTTCTCTGTAGTATCACTGCAGGAGCCATTTGCCGCAATGAGCCACACGGAATAAGTGCCAGGCATCCTGAATGTATAATTTAAATTGTATGAAGTACTGATCAATTGTGGGGTCATTCCCTTGTCATTGCTCATCCACCACTGATAGGAACTTGCATTTACCGATCTGTTGCTGAATAAAATACTATCCAGCAGTATGGATTCTTTCGATGCAATCTGACGTACATTCGGTGTAAACCTGGCCAGGACCCCGCAGCCTACTATGATATAATCCGAATAACGGGCATAACAATTTGGGTTTGCATTGTAAGCTTTTAACGAGACCTGGGTTTTACCTGCCGTGGTAAAAACCATGGAGTAGATTGGGCTATTGCTGCCAACCACCATTCCATTTACACTCCATTGATAGTTGCTGGCTCCGGTAGATGTGCTGGTGAAATTAATTTGGTCGCCTGTTTTTGGAGACCAGTTATCACGAGTAAAATTGGCGACTATATTTTCCGTGCATGGAGGATTGCACTTATCATCGGATACTAAAATATTTCTTTCGGTATTTAGGTCGGTACGCATTTTAGCAGCCTGTCCGGCAGTGAATGAATTAACACAAGGACCACTAAGACTCATGAAATTTGATGTAAGGTCCGGCATGTCGCGGGTAAAACCGCTAAGGGTATCACTGGTGCAGGAGTTTTGGATTGCTGTGCAGGAGGAACCGGGAATTGAAGCAGGCGGTGTATCACAAATGCCGTCTCCATCGGTATTACAATTTGTATTGACACAACTGCCTTGCACAAAAGTGTATTTAAGGCCAAGATAGGAACCCATCAGGGCAGCCAATGCAGAACCCAATTCTTTGGTAACAATGCCATCACGGTAGTCTCCACTGGAATCAAATGTTCCATAACCGATATCATGCCGGCTTGACCAGGTTCCGCATGAAAATTTAGTCAGATATTGATTTTCAACCCCATCAACCAACCAGATATTGCAATATTCTTTCGTATTCCAGGACACTAAATTTTTTAACCTGTCATTTTCAATATCGCTGTCGAAATCACCCAGAACTGATTGCGTTCGGGTAATGCCACTTGAGTTACCCCCATCGGGATCAACTTTGGCGAGGCAGAAACGAATCCCGGTGTTGACCCCGGGTCCGCCGGCAGCATAGGCCCCCGTATGGGCAAATGCATCGTTCAGGTCCGCTACCTCATTGATGATCTGCTGGTCGCTGATACTGTCAGGATTCTGACCAATGATATGAAAGACCACGGGAACAACCAGATTACCTGAAATGGTTTGAGCGTAAGCGGGAGCACTGAATAGGATCCCTATTAGAAAAGGGAATAACTTACGTAGTAGGAAATTTTCCACGCAGAAATGTTCCACACGGATCAAGTAATTCATTATCATTTATCTAAACTGAAGTGGAAACAATATCCCGTTCGCGCTCAATGATGGGAACGGCAGATTTCCTCTGACAAATTGCGTACCGTTAAAGGGAAATCTGAAATAATTTATACAAAATTATGCTCAGTCAACAAGAACGGGATTTTATGGGAACTAAAAATGGACGGGGAATTTACTCAGTTCTTAAGCAGGCTTCGAAGCCAATGTTCATAAGGATCGGGGCGGGGGAGTGGGATGAGCCCTGATAGTTGTAGTGAATCTGAGCCTCGGACCTCCTGCCGGCCAGCCTTATGCAACGAAAGGGAAAGATTTTGTATATCATGCACAATCAATGAATTGACAATCAAATTTTAGACACTATCGCTTCTGGGCGCCGGCCTTCGGGACCTTACTGCAGCTATCGCAATGGCTATTGCAATAAGTAGCAAGGATATCAGTGGAATAATAAGGAATACAAAAGCGGGCTTCTCCGGAGATTTGATCCATGTACTGCCGTAGCTAACTACAGAACCAAGTGTAAGAACTATCATCGATATGTAGATTGTTACGCGGACAGGAACGAGCCAATTCTTCGAGACCAGGCTCGCCACCAGCAGGCCCGCGAATGGAGAAAGTACCCAGACCACAAAAATTGCTAGCAGGAGAATGGAATGATTATGACGACCTGTGTAAAGCACCAATCCGAGGGAGAGAGCGGCTCCGACCAACATTACCACCAGAGCCAGCGTGCGCAGGAGGCTAAGCGTGATCATTTTTTTCACTTCGTATATTTTTCAGTTATCAAAGTTACCAAACAAGTCCTGTTTTTATTGCGGTTTTCACAATTCATTCTTTAAAGACGAGTCCCTTTTTTGTTAACTCTCTTTTAAGTATGGGAAGCGAACTTTTTCCTATTCCATGAAATTGCATGATTTCCTTTTCACTGAATTCCGACAACGCAACTATTGTTTTTATTCCGTTATTTTCCAATGCGCGCCTTGCAGGAGCCGGCAATGATGAGAGAAAGGATCCCTCTCCGGCGTTTTTTTTATTTGTCATTCTGTTGTTTTATTACGAATCAGGCTAAAATACTTCGCCCAAATTGCCAAAAAGACCCCGGGATCCTTTTGTTCCGATACCATAATCAAGACAAGCATTTGTATTAGAGAACTTATTTAGTTTTATGCGCAATCCGAAGCCGGCACCCGGATAAATCACTTCAAATTTATTGCCATTTAATTCCGAGACTGACGCGGCGTTGCAAAAAATAACTGCGCCAACCAGACCATTGCGTGTGATACCAAATCTGAATTCCGCTTCCAGATCAACCAGGCTTTTTCCTATAAACCGGTCCTGTTCGTAACCTCTGCCGGTGTTATTGTAGGTATCTGTTCCGGTACCGGGCAGATCCAGATAAGGAGGGTTGCCCGTTAGTGTAAACACACTGTAAAACCAGAAAGCCAATATGGTTTTATCGGGGAGGCTTATATATTTCCTCAGATCGATAAGAATTGAATTCCAGTCGCTGCTGCTCCCAAGAATTGTGCTGTTTTGCAGGAATTCCAGATTACCATAAAAACTTCCACCTTCCGGGTTAAGAGAATTATTCCTGGAATCGTAAATGATACTTAGACCAATCCCTGAAGACACAGAGGTTTTATTGAATCCATACCTGTTGTAGTCTGTAGTCTCACCGGCTGGTACATCCATTTCTTTTATTCCCCAATGATAGTCAAGCTGATGGCCAAGACCAATGTAAAATGCTTTCCCGATATCCTTCAATACAAATTCATAAAAGCGCAGATATTTATAATCAACAATGAATTTCCCAGCCGGGGTTGTAAACCCGCCAATCCCATAACTATCCTGAGGATAATTAAGGAACCGCCAGTCATTTTGGAAATTATATTTATTGCCAGGAGCCCAAATAGATGATTGTATGGGAAGTAAAAATTGTTTCTTCTCTGTATATTTTGTTTCAACCTGAACGGAGGACGTGTTCGTTGATTCGGTAATACTCGTAAGAAAGGCTCCGTCTCCCACCACACCGGCAGTCAGACCGGTTGCAAGCGTATACTCAATAATGGGCGATGCTGAAACATGCAATTTCATATTTTGAGCTTCTGTTCCACCCGGTCTTTTGTTTGGATCTTCGTGCATAAAGATCAGAGCGATGTCTATAAGGTCCCTTTGATTCTTGTAATTCGTACTTCGTTTTAACCGTAATGAATCGGCACTATCTTCCGGCACTTCATTCTTTATTTGCGCAGCGACAAAGAAACTGTCGCAGCAACTCATAATGAGAATATGTATATAGAAAATGAATTTGTAAACCCTCATTCAAATACTTTTGTACTAAACCATGCTTCGATTTTAGCCCTTGTTTATATCCCTGAATGCATGCCTCCCCAAGTCTTGGTCAATGGCATCCTCTGCATTTGATACTCGCTTCCGCAAAAGACGCTTCGGGAAGCAATAAATGATGCAGGGCGTGTCGATTGCGCAAGGGAAGCACCAGGTGATCCTTACAGAATTCCTTCAGATTTAAATTGTAAGTTAGGTATTAAAATAAATCCGTATGAAACCGGGTTCACCGTTTCTCCTTATTTTTCTGTTATTCATTGGCCATGCGAATGCGCAGGATTTAAAGACAGTCGCAGTTCCTTCAGTTGCAAAGCCGGCACTTCAAAAAAAATATCCCGAAGCAAAAGCTGCGCAATGGGGAATTGAAAAGGAGAATTATGAAGCGAATTGGGGAGGTAAGTCGGCCGAAGATAATTCCGTTCAATTTACTTCATGCAACGTGTTATTATTTTGAAAGAAAATTTCCGGGTAAGCGCATGCCCTGTTCATCGGCCAATACTTTTCCCATTAATTTTTGGAGTCCTTTCGGGATGATCTTTTTTTCTTCGGGGGTTAATTGCTGGGTGATCTCGAAAAATTCGTCTTCATCATCGTAATAACCGAAATATAGTTCGTACCTGTCATTGGGATGTAATCTTAAAGATATTTCTTTGTCTTCCTCATAGATATGCATGCTGATAACGGACCATTGCTCGTTGTCTTCGAATTCAAAACGGATCTCCACCGCGTCTTTATTGATCACTTCGGTCACCAGTTTTTCAATCATTTCGCCGGAGTGGTCCTTTACCAGTTCTTCATAGGTCATATGCGGTTTATTGAAGGTTTGCCGAAAATAAATAACTGCTCGCAACTTATTTTAAACCGGCGATTAGCTTTTCGTCCAGCACAACATAATCATCATTTTTTGCCTCTTTGGCCAGCTGCATTGATTGCTCGGCTGTGGCAATGGCCTCCTTGTTCTTACCCATTTTCGCCTGGCAGCGGGCTTTCTGATAAAAAATGTAATAGGCTTTCGGATTCTGCTCAGCAGCTTTGTTGAACCATTCCAGCGCCTTATACAGATCTTTTTTGTTATCCAGGTAATAAAGGGCAGCTGTGTAATAGGGGAAGCTGTCTTTACTCATGGCCATATTGATCTGCGCCATAATCCTGGAATCTATATCTGTTTTGATTGGAAGTGCAACAAGTGTGTTATCCCAAACGATTGCCAGATCACAGCTGCTGGGTGTGACATTGCTGAACAGGATGGTGAATGTCTCGACAGGATAAGGAAATTCCTGCGTTCTGACTTGTACTCTTACGATATCCTGGTCGGCTTTGTATGCCGAAGGATTTGTCACATCCAATTGTTTTGTAATGATGACGGTCCATTCTTCCGGTCCCGGAATGGTAAGTAAGCCGTATTTGCCTGGCGGTATTTGCGTGCCACCGATGATCACTGAATCTCCGAATGTGAGTGTAGTAGCCTGGTTGGCGCCCGTTCTCCACACTTTTCCATAGGGAACCAGATCACCAAAGATCTTCCTGCTTTTCACGCCCGGCCTTGAATAGGAAAGCTCGATATCGGAAAGGCCAAAATCCTGTTTTACGGTTTGAGGAGGGGAAGGAGCTGGAATTTTTATTTGTTGGGCATGGCTGTTAAGGTACAGGAGCGAAACGAATACGAATGCAATTAATGTTTTTTTCATGCGCGTGATATTACTGTTATGGTTTGACAAAGATAAACTGTTCTGAAATGACAATTTAAAAAGTTATGCGGGCCGGTGGGGGGAATATAATGCCTTTGGCTGCCCTTCGATTTAATGAAAATACTAATTTTGAATTCAAATGGAAGAATTACTGGATAATCCAATTTATAATGCACTTATTTCCGGAAATAAAAATTTCTCACATGGTAAGGACGAGGCTAAATTTTTTCCTGAAAATATATCTCCATTAGCTGGCCTCAGGGAATATTCCCAGACTGACCTGAACATTCTATCCGGAATCAGCCGGGTTAAAAGCTTATACATTCTATTTACGTTGGGTGAATTTCATTTTCCGGCCCGATGGAAGATCTTAGAACGGATGAAGATTCTGCAGATGGTTTATGACAATCCGGTTCCCCTCGCAGAGGCAAATCCGGGATTTGTAACTTTGGGGGAACAGCATGTGCCGTCCATGCTTGCCTTAACCAAAATGATGAACCCCGGTCCCTTTCTTTCAGCTACCATCAGGTTTGGCAATTATAAAGGAATTTTCGATGGAAGCCGTTTGGTTGCCATGGCAGGGCACCGTTTAAGACCAGACCCGTACGTAGAGGTCAGCGCGGTTTGCACGCATCCTGACTATTTTGGAAAAGGTTATGCAAGGACGCTTATTTCAGATCAGATCAGGGGTATCCTGGCCGGATCAGGGATTCCTTTTCTACATGTGCGGACTCACAATAGTATTGCCATCCGACTTTACCAGAAATTAGGTTTCACAATCAGAAGGGAAATGATTGCCTATGTCATTCAAAAGCAGACCTTGGGATCCTGAAGTGTGTCCGGATTATTCCGATTGCAAACTCATCACCGGGTTTGCAAGCGCTGCTTTGATTGCCTGGTGGCTGACAGTTCAATGTGATAAGAATGATTGACTCTCTTGATACTATAAAGATTTAAGATATTCTACCAAATCTTTTTTCTCAGATATCGTTATTGCTGTTCCTGGATTATATTTTATTCATTATATAATTTACTATCCTGTCACAATAAGGGATTTTAAATTTGAACACCTCTTTCAATTTTTTCCCCGCAAGTTTTTCGCGCAGCAGCTCTTTAGAGCGGCTGAGTCGGATCTTTACATTGGATTCAGTAAGATTGAGCACTTCCATGGTCTCGATGGTACTCATTTCTTCAATTTCACGCATTACAAATACCAGTTTGTATTTTTCAGGAAGCTCTACAATCGCTTTTTCCAGTAAGGTTTTCAGTTCCTTGTTTAAAAGACTTTTTAAAGGTGTTTCATTTTCATCGCTCAATTCCTTATCTAATGTTTGCTGGCGTTTTAAATTTCTCTTTTTTCGTAACAGGCTTTCATTTACCAGGATCTTGATAACCCAGGTTCCAAATTTTGATCTGTTTTGAAGAGAAGCCAATCGCAGGTAGGCATTAAGATATGTGTTTTGCATAATGTCCCTGACTTCTGCTTCGTCATTTATAATTGACCTACCTACCCTGAACAGACGTTGGTCGTATTTACGGATTAGTTTTTCATATAACTCCTTTTCGCCTTTTAAAATTCTTTCAACCAGCTGCTCATCAGGAAGTAGGTTAGCGTCTTTTTGGGATTTGCTCATATACCTACATAATAGAGTACGAAAACTGGAAATGGTTACGAAAATCCCGGGGTATTTTTGGGGAATATCAGTTTATTGGTTTCCACCTCTGAAATAAGGCTTTCCTCAGGTAATTTAAGCCTGTATTGGGTTGGGAGGACTGTTTGCCCGGGAAATCCGAACTTCCTGAAAATGTTTCCGGGGGTTGAATGGAGGCAGGGTCGAATAACCCTAAGGGGGGAATTTCATTGAACCATCTTTCAATTTAAAGGAAGGGTTTTCTCCAAAGTCCGCAATATGCCTTTCAAATATCCTAAACTCATCGCCCGGCTGCGTTCGCACCATTGTCCGTCTCCGATTACCCTTGGAACATGACCAGGAATAATTAATCCGCTAAAGCCAACTTCACGAAGCTTTTGCATGATTTCAATGGGGTCATAATAACCGGGCATATCAACAAACACTTCGTGCATTGCCTGCGGCAGAGCGTTTGAAATCGTTTGAAAATGGACATAGAATAACTTGTGCTGCCTTCCATAATATTCGATGACATCGGGAATATTTTCTCCCATTGCTGCCCAGTTGCCCAGGCAAAATTCGCAGCCATGGTTTTTGCTCTCGACAAGTTTAAAAGCTTTGTCGAAATTTGCCCTGGAACGAAATAATCTTGGAACTCCACCAATCTCAGGCACCGGCGGATCGGTTGGATGGACCGCTATCTTCAATCCGACTTCTTCTACAACAGGAATTATATGCTCAAGAAAATAATGATAGTATTCCCACATCTCTGATTCAGAATAAACGCGATCCAAAAGAAGGGGAGCATTCCTATAATCCGCAAGATTGACCGCCATAGACTCTGCACCGCCCCGCAATGGATATGTCACAGAGGTTCTCAATACATCGGTCGGATCCCAATCGTAACCAAAAACCGGGACTCCAGCTCTCGCAATATTCTCCAGTGTTCTCTTAATTTTTTCAATCTGCCTTTCCCGATTTGGTTTGCCAAGCATGACATCCCGGTAAAACTCGCGGGGCATATTTTCGATGGCATTCAATCTGAGGCCGTAATCTTCTATCCGGTTGCGTAAGGAAACAAGTTCGTGGAAGGACCATTCTCCATCCCCATGCAATGGTTGGTCCTCGTGTGCTGTATCTATCAAAGATGAACGATAAAAATTCAACAGGATATCATCAGCGCCAATTTGTTTAATGAAGCGTAATCGCTCATCTGTTGGTTGTGAGAAAGATCCAAATCCTATGCGGATAGGTAAACTGTCAAAGTCAATTGAAGGATGCATATAGTTCCCGTTATTGTGAAGTTATTCTTTTCTGCATTTAAAAAATCTGCCATTGCGCAAAATATTTTTCTATTCGGTAGCCATTCGACCCGACATAGAAGATTGATCCGCAACTATTTCCTGGCCCTGCACATAAACGCAGGTCTGGCAATCTCGTTATCTTTATAGCACCTGATATAGGGGCGGGCGTAATTCGGAATTGAAGCTTGCGGGAAGACATTAACTTAGTCAAAACGAGGATTAATGACACTGAATAATGGCAACGGCTATGTAAATAAAATGGCGGTAATTGCTTCGCTCGGCGGATTTTTGTTTGGCTATGATACGGCTGTAATTTCCGGGACGATTAATTTTGTCAGCTCCCAATTCCGGTTAGATGCTGCAGGCACAGGGTGGTATGTTAGTTCTGCATTGCTGGGCTGCATTTCTGGTGTGTCGGTAGCCGGTGTTTTGAGTGATAAATTCGGAAGAAAGAAACTCCTGATTTTGTCTGCATTGTTTTTTGCCGTATCCGCCGTTGGCTGCAGTTTTGCAATGGGATTTACTGACCTGATTATATACAGGCTGATCGGCGGTCTTGGTATCGGGGTCGTTTCCATGATGTCTCCTTTATATATCTCAGAGTTATCACCTTCCCACAAAAGAGGGAGGCTGGTCGCTTTGTACCAATTTGCTATTACGCTTGGAATACTTTGTTCTTATTTCATCAATGCCTATTTACTCAGACTTTCACACGCGGTATTTCTGATGCAGACAACCGGCTTATTGCATAAGATCATGGTAACTGAAGTATGGAGGATCATGCTTGGAACATCCGTTGTGCCGGCACTTCTATTTTTATTCCTGTTATTATTAGTACCCGAAAGCCCGAGGTGGCTGACGATTAAAGGCAATGAACAGGCGGCATTGCGTATTTTAAAGAGAATTGTTACGGATGCTGAAGCGCAAAAAGAAATCAGTGATATAAAAGTCAATCTCCAGAATGAGGGAGGGGGAATGGGCATCTTGTTCAAAGGCGGATTCAAACTGGCCATGATTATTGGAATTTCTCTGGCCTTTCTCTCCCAGGTGTGTGGCATAAACGCCATTATTTATTACGGCCCGAAAATATTGCAGGAAGCAGGACTTCCTGTTTCGGATGCATTAAACGGCCAGGTGGTCATTGGCTTTGTAAATGCCTTGTTCACCATCTTCGCAATTTGGAACATTGACCGTCTGGGCAGAAAGCCATTACTTCTTGCGGGTATTATTGGAATCCTGTCATCCTTGATCATTATCGGGTCGTTGTTTTATTTTAATTCTGCAAACACTTATCTGCTTTTGATTTTTATATTGTTGTTTATAGCTTGCTTTGCATTTTCTTATGGCCCCGTTATCTGGGTGCTTCTTTCTGAGATTTTTCCGGCTAAAATTAGAGGTAAGGCCATGTCGCTGGCAACATTTTCACTTTGGATTGGCACTGCACTGGTTGGGCAGCTTACGCCGGTATTTCTTGAAAGACTCAGGCCGGCCGGAACTTTTTGGTTATTTGCACTTTTGACTTCCCCGGCAATTTACCTGGCCATTAAGATCATTCCTGAAACAAAAGGTAAAAGCCTTGAAGAAATTGAATCATATTGGTTAAGCAGAAAATCAAAAGTCTATAATCATGAGACTGAAAAATAAAGTTGCAGTAATTACGGGAGCGGCTAATGGCATCGGACTTGCCATCAGTGAAGCTTTTGTAAAGGAAGGCGCAATCGTAATTGCCGGAGACATTGATGAAAAAAAATGTGCAATTGAAGCAGAAAGGATGAGTGCCGGCGGAGCCATTGTACGTTCCATTGGCTGTGATGTTGGCGTAATGGAAAATGTCGACCGCCTGATCCACGCTGCGATTAATGAATTCAGAAGAATAGATATTCTTGTAAATAATGCTGCAGTGTCTATTAGGGGAAATATTATGGAAATGCCCGAAGGGGACTGGGATAAGCTGATGAATATAAATCTTAAAAGTATTTATCGGACAATCAAGCTGGCGCTGCCTCACATGGTTAAGCAAGGATCGGGTTCTGTGATAAACATCGCTTCCACACAGGCGTTCCGCAGCTGGCACGATTGGACTGCTTATGCGGGTGCGAAAGGAGCGATTCTTTCCATAACCAATCAACTTGCGGGCCAGTTCGGTGAGTTCAATGTAAGGTTCAACAGCATTTCCCCCGGTGCCATTCTTACCCCGATGAATGAACAAAGAGCCATAGAAGAGGGGCCGGACTATCTCGCCAGGAGCGCTGCCATGCATGCCGTCAAAAGAATGGGAACTCCCCATGAAGTAGCGATGGCGGCTGTATTTCTTGCATCCGATGAAGCAGGATTTATCACGGGCGAAGATATTAAAGTAGATGGCGGATTGTGTACCCTGCCGAGATACATTGAGTAATTTATGAGAAGCAAGGGAAGAGATGCCGGAATTTCATAGAAATGGATGATGAAAAAGAAATGAGTCATGGAATTAACAGGAATTACATGGGATCATCCAAGAGGATATGCCCCAATGATTGCATCTTCGGTTTTGTATGAAAAATTGTTTGGCATAAAACTAACCTGGGAAAAAAGATCGCTGACCAATTTCGGAGATCAATCACTTGCTGCTTTGGCGGAAGCGTTTGATTTGCTTATTATTGATCATCCACACGCAGGTATTGCCTTTGAAACAAACTGCCTGGTTCCTTTAGATGAACTGCTGCCGGGAGAAAAATTAAACGAACTGAAAAAACAAAGTACAGGACCCTGCTTTGCAAGCTATAATTATAAAGGAAAGCAATGGGCAATCCCGGTGGATGCGGCCGTTCAATGTTCTGCGTACCGGCCTGATCTTCTGGGTGATTTCGGGATTCCAAAAAATTGGACCGAGGTTTTTGAATTGACTGATATCCTGAAGGGCAGGAATTTGCAGGTTTGTATTGCGCTTTCCCCCACCGATAGTTTATGCTCCTTTTTAACCATCACAGCTCAGTTGGGATCGCCAGTTCAGGAGGGAAATGAAATGCTGGTGAAGCGCGGGACGGGCTTGCAATCGCTTGAGCTCATGCGGAGGATGAGGGACAATTTTCATGAAAACAGTCTGAACTGGAATCCCATACAACTTTGCGATTACATGTCAGCCAATGATAGTATCGCTTATGCGCCCCTGTTATTTTGCTACACAAATTATTCAAGAGTCGGATTCAGGAAAAACATATTGCGTTATGGTGGGGCTCCGGGTATTACCAATGCGGTTTTGGGAGGAGCAGGCATTGCCGTATCAGCAAAAGGTAAATATTTAAATGAAGCAGCTGAATACGCATCATGGGTCTGCAGTTCCGAAATTCAAAGTTCGGTGTATCTCATGGCGCAGGGACAGCCGGCAAACATTGTTACATGGAAATCCGATTTTGCAAATGAGCTTACCAATAATTTCTTCTTTAATGTTTTTGACACATTGACGAATGCCTTTCTTCGCCCCCGTTATAGCGGATGGCCGGAATTCCAAAAATACCTGGGAGAGGTTTTACACGCCTATTTAAAAGATGACAATGATCCTGCACAAGTACTGGACCATTTGCAGGAGGCGTACAGCCAATCCTATAAAAAAACCAAATAAGGGCTATGATATTGTATGCCGGATCATATACCGAAATGTTTACCGTGGATTTTGGAGGACATCGAGGTGGCCCCCGGTTATGCTGAAAAACCGGAAGATGCGATTGTAAGTGGGGACTGGCTTCAACTCGAAGCAGGCCAGGTTTAACTGCTGACCTGAAGACGGGTGCCTTTAAGATTTTTTAAAGGGACCAATTAATTTTCTATTTTGTGGTTCAATCAAAGCCTGACAATGATTCGTAAGATCCTGATTATTCTCCTGGTTATATTTTTATCTATGCAGTTTATCCGTCCATCCCGAAACAACGGACTGGCTGATTCGCCCAAAGATATTACCCACTATGTTCACGTGCCGGATTCGGTTTTAAGTGTACTTAAGCGATCCTGTTATGACTGTCATTCGAACCATACAGTGTATCCCTGGTATGTAAACATAAATCCGGTTGGTTTATGGCTCAGATATCACATCAACCATGGGAAAAGGGCGATTAATTTTTCAGACCTCTCCAGTTTTGATAAACGTAAACTGGATCACCGCCTGGGTGATATCGCGGAACAAGTTGAAAAAGCGGAAATGCCTTTAGGTTCTTATACCCTGATTCATACCTATGCAAAACTGGACAGTGGAGATGTTCGGCTTATCAAATCCTGGACTGTACTCGCAAAAAAGGAATTGGGCTATAAGCGATAAACTACCTGGGCTAAATTTAAATGGTAACTGTATGCTGGGAGCTGGTCTGGGCCCGGTGAGGACTATGGTTTTACCCGGTACCCTGCCGGCAAAGATGGCAGCTGTCGCAACCATAGTATCCTTGGCCCCTTCTCTTAACATCTAATTCAATAAATGTTAACAACCCCATGATAACATCAACTTTAATTTTGCACTGCAAAGAAAACCAGATTGAAAATATTCAGGACATTTCTTCTTTGGGTAACAGCCCTGCAGTTATTGAATATGAGTATGTGCAGTGATGCTTATTGGTCCTATTTTAACGGTGATCATCTTATCACCAGCTCCAGTAAATTGGCTGATCCTACAGAAACCATAGTTGAATGGCTTGTTGAAATGAAAATGGGCCAGCTGGACTGCTTTACGTATGACAGAAATAACATAGATTCAAAAAATACGGTTAAGGTTTCATGCGGGCAAATCGATCTTCAAAACCAAACGGATGAAAAAATTGATTTATCCGCATATACAGCAGGTACTGAAATATTTTATTCATATAACACTCCGAAATTACATTCTAAATTTTCAGAAATTCTGTCTCCTCCTCCTGACAGGATTTGAGTTTTCAACACGGCTCCCCTTATTTTTCTACATCAAATGAACTTTGCATTGATGCTTCATTGAGTTGCTATCAGCAATCAGCCATCGTTACCGAAAAACAATCCCATTTAATCAGTTCTCATGGATAAATTCCTAAAGAAAATATTGTCATTTTCGCTAAAGAATAAGTACTTCATTCTTTCACTGACCGTTCTACTCATCATTTGCGGCATTATTACTTTTCGGAATATGTCTATTGAGGCATTTCCGGATGTAACCAATACAGAAATTACAATTATCACGCAATGGCCAGGGAGAAGCGCCGAGGAGGTGGAGAAATTTGTAACGATTCCCATTGAAATTGCTTTGAATCCGGTGCAAAAAAGAACAAGTTTAAGGTCAACAAGCATTTTTGGACTTTCGATGGTCAAGCTGATCTTCGAGGACGGCGTGCAGGATAGTTATGCCCGGATGCAGGTGAACAACATGATGGTAAACGTAACCCTGCCGGACAATATTTCTCCAGCAGTGCAACCACCAACCGGGCCAACAGGAGAAATTTTCAGGTATACGATTGAAAGCAGTTTTCGCGATCCCAGGGAATTAAAAACCATGCAGGATTGGCTTATCGACCGGCAGATCCGCGCAGTGCCGGGAATTGGAGATATCGTGAGCTTTGGAGGCATGGTAAAAGCCTATGAAATAAAGGTGAATCCGCTTCAACTAAGCAATATAGGCATTTCAGAATTAGATGTATATAATGCAGTTAGTAAAAGCAATATCAATATTGGCGGAGATGTAATTGTGGAGAATTCGCAGGCTTATGTTGTTCGTGGAATCGGGTTGCTTAACGATATCAATGAGATCAAGAATATCATCGTTCAGAATGTAAATGGTATTCCGGTTCTAATAAAAGATGTTGCGGATGTCGATATATCCAATCAGCCGAGATTAGGACAGGTTGGGCGTTCTGATGTCATTATTTTGAATGGGAAAAGAATTGTTAAGGACAGCAGCGATGTGGTTGAGGGAATCGTGCTCATGCGCAAAGGAGAGAATGCCTCGGAAGTGATTAA
This sequence comes from Chitinophagaceae bacterium, assembly GCA_025449645.1. GTDB lineage: Bacteria > Bacteroidota > Bacteroidia > Chitinophagales > Chitinophagaceae > Puia. The sequence goes on from JANWIY010000006.1 coordinate 25,824, forward strand.
GGCTTTAAAAAAAAGAATTGAATTTATCAACGATAAAGTGCTGCCGGCCGATACGAAGATTGTTCCCTATTACAACCGGGAAGACCTTATCGGCTACGCGACGAATACTGTTCTTCACAACCTGGTCGAAGGTATTTTGCTTGTCACCCTTCTGGTATCTCTGTTCATGTTCAACTGGCGGACAACACTGATCGTTTCAGTGATCATCCCGATTTCTCTGTTGTTTTCATTTATATGCCTGAACCTAATGGGTATGTCGGCCAACCTGCTATCCCTTGGTGCTGTGGATTTTGGAATTATCATCGATGGTGCCGTCGTGATGGTTGAAGGACTCTTTGTTGTCCTCGACAATAAGGCAAAAGAGGTCGGAATGGAGAGATTTAATAAACTCAGCAAATTGGGATTGATCAGGATCAAAGGCAGTGAACTCGGCAAAGCGATCTTTTTCGCCAAGCTGATCATCATTACGGGCCTGCTTCCCATTTTTGCATTTCAGAAAGTGGAGGGGAAAATGTTTTCGCCTCTGGCCTATACACTTGGATTCGCTTTACTCGGGGCCCTGATCACTACACTTACCCTGGTTCCTGTCTTAATCAACATGTTGCTGAGGAAAAACATTCGTGAAAAGCATAATCCGTTTCTGAATTTTATTAATAAAGTGATGCTTAACGGGTTTCAATACAGTTACCGCAACAAAAAATGGGTAGTTGTGTTTTCAGCCCTCATAGTTATTATTGGATTGTATTCGTTCAAATTTCTTGGAAGTGAATTTCTTCCGGAATTGGATGAGGGGGCCATCTGGATACGGGCACAACTTCCATATAGTGCCTCCCTTCAAAAATCGAGTGATATAGCTAACCAAATCAGGGCGATGTTAATGGAATTTCCTCAGGTGAAAAGTGTTACTTCACAAACCGGGCGACCGGACGATGGCACAGACGTAACGGGATTTTACAACAATGAATTTGATGTCATTCTATATCCGGAGGAGAAATGGAAGCACGAACTTTCCAAAGATGAACTTGTCGATAAAATGCAGGAGAAGATCGCTGTTATTCCTGGCATCGATCTGAATTTTTCTCAACCGATCAGTGACAATGTCGAAGAAGCTGTATCAGGAGTAAAGGGCTCCATTTGCGTTAAGGTTTTTGGGGATTCCCTGGATTATATGGAGCGAAAGGTGTCGGAAGTATATAACATATTAAAAAAGGTGAAAGGCATCGCGGATTTAGGCGTGATTAAAAATATCGGGCAACCGGAACTGGATATTGACCTGGGTCAGGACAGAATGGCCCTCTATGGTGTTGCAACTGCGGATGCCAATGCCGTTATTCAGTTAGCTATCGGGGGCAAAGCGGTCACCCAATTGTATGAAGGCATTCAAAAGTTCGATGTAAGGGTCCGGTTTCCGGAAGGATTCAGAGGAACAGAAAAAGACATTGGAAATATGATGGTGCCGACGCTAAGCGGATCCAAAGTTCCAATCCGGGAAATTGCAAACATCAGCAAAAAGACGGGCCCCTGCCTGATATTCAGAGATGAAAATGAACGGTACGCCGCATTAAAATTCTCGGTCCGCGGAAGAGATATGGGAAGCACCATCGCAGATGCCCAGGAAAAGGTGGATCAGCTGGTAAAACTTAAAAAAGGATATTCCATGGTTTGGCAGGGAGATTTTGAAAATCAGCGAAGGGCCGAAAATAGACTGACTCAGGTAGTGCCGATCAGCCTTCTTTTGATATTCATGCTATTGTTTGTCATGTTTGGAAACCTCAAAGATGCCAGCCTGGTTTTTTTAAATGTCCCGTTTGCAATTGTGGGAGGTATTGTCGCATTGCTCGTTACCGATACTGATTTTAGTATATCGGCGGGTATTGGTTTTATTGCTCTGTTTGGCATCTGCATCCAGGATGGGGTCTTGCTGATTACCGTTTTTAAGAAGAACCTGGATAAAATAAAAGGAGGCCGGAATGCATTGTATGAAGCGGTTAAACTTGGCGTGCAATCCAGAATCCGTCCGGTAATGATGACTGCATTAATGGCCGCAATTGGATTATTGCCTGCAGCCA
>JANWIY010000007.1 GCA_025449645.1 Chitinophagaceae bacterium
CCTTGGCGTTTTTATCTTTCTTGGCGCGCTGGAATAATTTCTTGCTTATCACTACGCCTTCTGTTCCGCTCGGTGCTTTCAGTGAAGCATCCTTTGCATCACCGGCTTTGTCTCCAAAAATGGCGCGGAGCAATTTTTCTTCCGGTGTGGGATCACTTTCACCCTTGGGTGTGATCTTACCGATGAGAATATCCCCTTCTTTAATCTGCGCACCCACCCGGATAATCCCGTTTTCATCAAGATCCTTTGTGGCTTCTTCAGATACATTGGGGATATCAGGTGTCAGTTCTTCCTCGCCCAGTTTGGTATCCCGTACTTCGAGTTCGTATTCAGAAATGTGAACTGACGTAAAAAGGTCTTCGCGAACCACTTTTTCACTGATCACAATGGCATCCTCGAAATTGTATCCTTTCCATGGCATGAAAGCTACTTTAAGGTTACGGCCCAGCGCCATTTCGCCGGCCTGAACAGCATATCCTTCCGTCAGAAAATCTCCTTCCTTCACCCGCTGTCCTTTTCTGACTGCGGGCTTGAGGTTAATGCAGGTTTCCTGGTTTGTCTTAATGAATTTGGTGAGCTTGTATATTTTAAGATCGTCTTCAAAGCTGACGAGTTTCTGTGTTTCATTTCTTTCATAACGCACGTGGATCTCATTGGCATCTACAAATTCCACCAGACCTTCTCCTTCAGAATGGATCTGGATTCGGGCATCCCGGGCGGCTTTGGCCTCGAGACCGGTTCCGACGATCGGCATTTCAGGACGGATAAGCGGCACAGCCTGGCGTTGCATATTTGATCCCATCAATGCACGGTTTGCATCATCGTGTTCGAGGAAGGGGATAAGAGACGCGCTCAAACCTACGATCTGGTTCGGGGCTACGTCCATATATTCCACTTCATTCCTGTCAAGGATAGGAAAGTCGCCTGTTTGACGGGAAACGATCTTGTCTTCAATGAAATGACCTTTATCGTCCATGGGAATATTGTCCTGGGCAATCTTGGCAACATCTTCTTCTTCGGCGCTCAGATAGGTGAGCTTTTTCATATCCACTTTTCCCTCATTCACCTTGCGGTAAGGCGTTTCAATGAATCCCATTTCATTGATTTTCGCATGCACACAAAGGGTGGAGATCAAACCGATATTCGGACCTTCCGGTGTTTCAATCGTACACAACCGCCCGTAGTGGGAGTAGTGAACGTCACGCACTTCAAACCCCGCTCTTTCACGGCTCAACCCCCCGGGCCCAAGAGCCGAGATACGGCGCTTATGGGTAATCTCACTCAAGGGATTGGTCTGGTCGAGGAACTGGGATAGCTGGGATGTTCCGAAGAAGGAATTGATTACAGAAGAAAGCGTTCTTGCATTGATCAGATCCACTGGTGTGAATACTTCATTGTCCCGAACATTCATACGTTCGCGAATGGTTCTGGCCATACGCGCAAGGCCCACTCCAAATTGCGCATATAATTGTTCTCCAACAGTGCGTACCCGGCGGTTGCTCAGGTGATCAATATCATCAATTTCTGCTTTGCCATTGGTTAATCTCACGAGATACTTAATGATCTCGATCATATCTCCCTTGGTCAGCGTTTTCTGTTCAAGCGGCAGATTCAGATTAAGTTTGCGGTTGATCTTATAGCGGCCAACCTCGCCAAGGTCGTAGCGCTTGTCGCTGAAAAATAATTTGTCAATGATTCCGCGCGCAGTTTCATCATCCGGTGCATCCGCCCCGCGCAGCTGACGGTAGATATGCTGAACAGCTTCCAGCTCGCTGTTGGAAGTATCCTTATTGAGCGTATTATAGATAATCGCATAGTCGCCACCAACGTCTTCCTTTTGAATAAATACACTCTTTACATCCATTTCAATCACCATGTCAATCGCTTCCTCGTCGAGTACGGTATCGCGCTCCAGCACGATTTCATTCCGCTCGATAGATACGACTTCGCCGGTGTCTTCGTCAACAAAATCCTCAACCCAGGTTCTCAACACGCGTGCAGCGAGTTTTTTGCCCAGGTATTTATGAAGGGTTTTTTTATCCACTTTCACTTCGTCCGCCATGCCGAACAGGGCGAGAATGTCCTTGTCTGTTTCATATCCGATCGACCTGAGCAGGGTAGTAACAGGGAATTTTTTCTTCCTGTCAATATATGCAAACATGACATTGTTGATGTCTGTTGCAAATTCCATCCAGGCACCTTTAAATGGAATGACCCTTGCGGAGTATATCTTGGTACCATTCGGATGAATAGACTGCCCGAAAAATACACCCGGAGACCGGTGCAACTGAGAAACGACAACACGTTCAGCGCCGTTGATCACAAATGTTCCGCGGGGCGTCATGTAGGGGATATTTCCGAGGAACACGTCCTGTACAATGGTTTGGAAATCTACGTGTTCTTCATCGTTACAACTCAGGCGCAGCTTGGCCTTCAGAGGAACGGCGTAAGTTAGTCCGCGTTCCATACATTCTTCAATAGTATATCGTGGCGGGTCAATAAAATAATCCAGGAACTCCAGCATGAAAATATTCCGGGTATCTGTGATCGGAAAATTTTCCTTGAATACTTTGAACAGGCCCTCTATATTTCGTTTATCCGGGGTCGTTTCCAGCTGGAAAAACTCCTTGAAAGACTGGATCTGTACTTCGAGCAGGTCTGGCGTTTCAGCAAGGTGTTTGATCTTGCCGAAATTGACTCTTGTTTGGAGCTTGGTGGAAGACATAATGTAAGAATCCTTTTTTAGATGTTCAAACTATGGTTCTCCTGAAAACAAAAAAATCCCCTGAAAATTCAAAGAATTCCCAAAGCATTGATTAATACCATGTTATATTGCGCTGAATACTTTATAGCTTATTTCATTAACGACAAACGGACGGCAAAGTTAGTCCTTTTTTGGCATAAGCATTAAATTAGTTGAAGGTTGATGGTTGGCCATCAACCTTCAATCTTCAATTAATATTACTGCACTTCAACCTCCGCACCCGCCTCTTTCAGCTTGGTCACGAGCACATCCGCATCTGCCTTGTTAACGCCTTCTTTCACCGGTTTCGGAGCGCCATCGACCAGGTCCTTGGCTTCTTTCAAGCCCAGGCCTGTAAGGTCTTTCACGATCTTAACCACATTGAGTTTATTGGCACCTGCGGCTTTGAGGATCACGGTAAATGCTGTCTTTTCTTCTTTAGCGGGAGCAGCGCCACCTGTAGCTGCCGGACCTGCAACCGAAACTGCTGCGGCGGCCGGTTCGATGCCATGTTCTTCCCTGAGGATCTTTGCGAGTTCATTTACTTCCTTAACAGTCAGCGAAACCAACTGCTCTGCGAATACTTTTAAGTCTGCCATTTTGTTTGATTTTTTCCCCCTTCATGGCTTGGCTCAGGCCAAACTCCGGAGGATGGTTTAAAAAAAAGTTTTATAAACGTTCAGTGTTAAATGTTATGCCTGTGCCGCGCGCATTTCCAGAGCATGAATCAAACCAGCCAGTTTCCTTCCTGCATTCAGACCGCTGATGACATTTTTGGCGGGCGACTGAAGCAATCCGATGATCTCTCCGATCAGGTCGTGCTTGCTCTTCAGGGTGGTAAGTGATTTCAGTTGTTTATCTCCTTCAAACACTTCACCGTCGATGAACGCAGCTTTCAGCACGGGCTTTTCCAGGTTACTATCTTTACGAAAACTGCTGATGATGATGGCAGGATCCTTGGGACTATCTGAAAACATCAGTGCAGTAACGCCGTTCAAAGAATCAAATACGCCGGAAAAACGGGCAGCGTCAAGATTTTCAAGCGCTTTTTTGATCAGGGTATTTTTAGCCACCTTCATTTCTACTTTTTTATCAAAGCAGATCCTTCGGAGCTTCCCTACCTGTTCCACACTGAGCGATTCCGTATTGGTAACATAGAAATTCTGGTATTGGGAGAACTTGTCCTTCAACAGTTCAATCACTTCATTTTTTTGATCCTTGGTCATAACCTTTTTTTTGGTTCCGGCTGCATCCTCTCAGCCGGCGGTAAGTAGTATAGCCCTGGGATCTGCGAGGTGGCAGATCCGTCCGTTTATTGCGCAAATCCCCGGGTGTCAATGGAAATTGCCGGACTCATTGTGCTGGCCATAAACACACTTTTCACATATGTTCCTTTAGCTGTTGCCGGTTTGGCCCTAAGGACCGCGTTGATCAGCTCCTGGCTGTTTTGAGAGATCTTATCCGGGCTGAAGCTCACGCGACCTATAGAAGCATGAATAATGCCTGCCTTATCTACTTTAAATGCTATTTTGCCACCTTTGACTTCGTTTACCGCGGCTGCCACATCATTAGTGACCGTACCTGTTTTAGGATTTGGCATAAGGTTCCTTGGTCCAAGTACTTTTCCCAGCCTGCCAATCTTGGGCATAACGGCCGGTGTAGCTACAACCACATCCACATCCACCCATCCCGCTTCGATTTTCTGGATAAATTCATCAAGACCTACATAATCCGCTCCGGCAGCCCTTGCAGCTTCTTCTTTATCCGGTGTGCACAATACAAGCACGCGTTTGGTCTTTCCCGTGCCATGAGGGAGGCTGACTGTTCCGCGTACGGATTGATCCGCTTTTTTCGGATCAACGCCTAAACGAATATGAAGGTCAACGGAAGCATCGAACTTTGTTGTATTCACCTCTTTTACAAGGGAGGAAGCGTCTTTCAGCGTATAGGTTTTATTTTTGTCCACCTTTCCGGCAGCAATCTTTCTTTTCTTGGTGATAGCCATGTCAAAATGTTTTTAGCGTTATCAATCATTTGTCCCAGGGAGCTCTACCATCCACATTGATTCCCATGCTGCGGGCAGTTCCAGCAACCATGCGCATTGCGCTTTCTACGGTAAAGCAATTCAGATCGGGCATTTTATCTTTAGCAATCGCTTCCACCTGCGTCCAGTTGACCTTTCCAACCTTCTCCCGGTTGGGCTCTTTGGAACCGCTCTGCAATTTTGCAGCTTCGAGGATCTGGACCGCTGCGGGCGGTGTCTTGATAATGAATTCGAATGATTTGTCCGAATAAACGGTGATGAGCACAGGGAGTACCTTTCCGATTTTGGCCTGGGTTCTGGCATTGAATTGCTTGCAGAACTCCATTATATTAATTCCTTTAGAACCCAGGGCTGGCCCGATGGGCGGGGCGGGGTTGGCCTGACCGCCCTTTACCTGTAACTTGACATAACCGGTAATTTCTTTTGCCATGTTTACATTTTTTGGTGTTAACGTACCGGTTTGGCCGATACTCCCAAACCATAATTGGGGACGCAAAATTAGTGAAATAGTTTGAAAATCCAATGTAGAAATGTGAAATCTAATATGTAAATGTGAAAATATGTAAATGTAAAAATGGGGTTCATTTGAAACTATGCCGTAAAATTCAGTTTGAAATCGGTGGAGAGAACGGTTTTGCTTTGGGTGATAGGGCGTTTGTGGCCCGCATTTCGGGTTTATTTGTAGGTTAGACCATTGTTCTCCTGAATGAAAAGCAGCTTTGGCCGCGGGGGAACACCTTACGATCTGCTCGCGCCGTTATTTCAGATCATTTGCGCATATTGCCATTCCCATTTACACATTTTCACATTTACATATTTTCCGATTTACACCTTGTTTCTCCACTCATTTTTTTCTATATGAATATTTCTGTTTAACTTTTTGCCACAATCTCCAATTGCATTCAAAATCACTAAAATTGTCTTCAAATTATGGCAAAGTCAAAGAAAAAAGCCGCTAAAAAAAGGGTTGCACCCAAAAAGAAATCTGCGCCGAGAAAGGCGAAGAGAGCGGCAAAAAAAAGACGTCCAGCGAGAAAGAAAGCAGCAAAGAAAAAAGCAGCTCCAAGAAAAAGGGCTGCAGCTAAAAAGAAAGCGGCTCCCCGGAAAAAAGCAGCTAAGAAAAAAGCGGCTCCCCGGAAAAAAGCAGCTAAGAAAAAAGCAGCTCCCCGGAAGAAAGCAGCTCCAAAAAAGAAAGCGGCAAAAAAATCGCCTGCTAAAAAAGCTGCCCGTGCTCCGCGGCCGGC
>JANWIY010000008.1 GCA_025449645.1 Chitinophagaceae bacterium
CCATATTGCAGATTGTCCCTTTTCCGGTCGCACTCAGGTTTTCCGCGCCATCACCGAAATATTCCACGATGGCGCCGGTTCCGCCTTTTACCGTGAGAATGCCCGCTACCTTGAGAATAACGTCTTTGGAAGAGGTCCAGCCACTCAGGCGGCCGGTAAGTTTAACACCAATCAGTTTAGGCATTTTCAATTCCCAGGGCAGGCCGGCCATCACGTCAACCGCATCCGCGCCCCCGACACCAATGGCTATCATACCCAGACCGCCCGCATTAGGTGTATGTGAATCCGTTCCGATCATCATGCCTGCAGGGAAAGCATAGTTTTCCAAAACGACCTGATGAATGATGCCTGCTCCAGGCTTCCAGAAGCCGATGCCGTATTTGTTTGAAATGGAGGCCAGAAAGTCATAAACTTCTCTATTGACATCCAGCGCGGTGGAAAGGTCTTCTTTCGCGCCGGTCTTTGCCTGAATAAGGTGATCGCAATGCACTGTGGAAGGTACGGCCACGCGTTCCCGCCCGCAGGTCATAAACTGCAGGAGTGCCATTTGCGCCGTGGCATCCTGCATGGCCACCCTGTCTGGCGCAAAATTCACATAGTCCAGCCCGCGCCTGTAGTTTTTAACCGTTTCCGAGTAAAGGTGCGTATATAAAATTTTTTCTGATAGTGTAAGGGCCTTGCCGGTAATCTTTTTTGCCGCTGCGAGTTTGGAGGGCATGGCAGCGTAAATCTTTTTGATTAAATCCAGATCGAAAACCATGAACTGATATTTTTAAAAGTTATTCAGCATGAAAAATTTAAATCGAGTTATTAAAATGCAAATTTACCAAAAAATTGCGGGAATGCTTACCCGGCCGCTTGCTGTTTTAATCAATTTTTTTTATTTTGTGGAGTGATGAACAGATTCAAAGAATTCATTGAATGGCAGGCCTTCGGGGTTTGTACTGCGATAGGCGACCGCCTGGGAATTGCCAGCTCCAGAATTCGCACCTGGTTTATTTATATTTCTTTTCTCACCATGGGCTCACCGCTGATCGTTTATTTTATTCTGGCATTCTGGTTGAACATAAAAAAATATATAAGGTTTTCGAAACGAAACCCCCTCTATAATAGTTGATGGTTGATGGTTGATGGAACCCAGGTGCGGATTTGCCCCGAAAGTCCATCAACAATCAACCAATCACGGCTTTCCTCAACCTCAGCAATTTCCCCAAAAGTTCTTCCAGCAATTCCAGCTTCAGCATATTTGCGCCATCGCTTTTTGCGACGGCGGGATCAGGGTGGGTCTCAATAAAAAGGCCGTCTGCACCTGAACCAATGGCTGCTTTGGCAATCGTGCCGATAAGTTGCGGATTTCCGCCAGTGATTCCGGTTGATTGATTTGGCTGCTGCAGGGAGTGCGTACAATCCATGACAACGGGATATCCAAGATCCTGCATCCAGGGAATATTCCGGTAATCAACAACGAGATCCTGGTAACCAAAACTACTTCCCCGCTCAGTGAATATAATTTTCCTGTTTCCTGCATTCAGGATTTTTTCTGCAGCAAATTTCATAGCCGGCCCGCTCAGAAATTGCCCCTTCTTCACATTGATCACTTTTCCCGTTTCCGCAGCGGCAACAAGCAGATCGGTCTGCCGGCAAAGAAATGCGGGGATTTGCAACACATCAACGAATCCCGCAGCGGGAGCGGCTTCATCATGAGCATGAATATCAGAAGTGGTCGGAATTTTATATTTTACTCCGGTTTTTTTTAAAAGGGCCAGGGCCAGCGCGTCGCCTATGCCAGAAAATGATCCGGAACTTGTCCGGTTGGCTTTGCGGTAGGAAGCCTTGAAAATATACGGAATACCCATCTTGCTGCATAAAGCAGAGACCTTTGCAGCCACGGTGTCCAGCAATTCTTCACTTTCCACCACACAGGGGCCGGCGATAAGAAAAAAATTTTTTTCATCGTAGTCCTGTCCCCTAAAAAGTTCTCCCAGAAACGCTTGCATGAAAGGGAATTTGAATAATTATTCCGCGAAAGTAGTTTGTAATTTTTTACGGGATTAAACTATTTTTGTGGCATGGATTTGAGGAATTGTTCATTAAAAAACATCATATGAAAATCGCCTTGTTGTCGCTTTTTGCCCTTATATCGCTTTCCGCCTGCAGAAAAACGGTAGTGAACCAGACAGTAAACCAGGCTTATTCGGCAATTTATAGTATTGATCCCACAAAATGGGTCATGGGGCAAAATCCGGATACCACGGTTTATTTTTATACCACACTCAGCGTGCCCGAGCTGGACGCCATTATTAACCAGAATGGGGGAGTGGAAGTGTATATTTCATTTGACAATGGCACTACTTATGAAACACTGCCCGAAGTGTTCGATGGGGTCGCATATGGCTCTCTTCATACCACTGGTGCAGTAACGATTGATCTGCGTGGAGCAGATGGGGGCACGCTAACGTCTGCCATCAGCACGACCATCCTGGCGAAAGTGGTTTTAATTGATGCCCAGCCGCTGGATTAATATTCGCCAAATACTTCGCGGAGGGTATCCGCGATTTCACCCAATGTGCATTTTGCTTCGACAGCTTCAACTACAACGGGCATTATATTTTCTCCCGAAGATGCTTTATCATTCAGAAGCTGTAACAACTGGTCGCATTTTGCATGGTCCCGCTTGGTCCGTATACGGGCGAGTTTTTCCATTTGTATCTTTCGTATTGAATCGTCTACGCGGAAAACGGGTGTAGAATCTTTTTCAGGCGATTGAAATGCATTCACGCCAACAATGATTCTTTCGCCCGTTTCCACATCACGTTGGTGCTGGTACGCGCTTTTCGCAATTTCACCCTGGATAAATCCTTCTTCTATTGCTGTGACGCTGCCGCCAAGATCATCTACTTTCCGGATCAGGTCCCATGCAGCCTGCTCTACAGAACTTGTCAGACCCTCAACAAAATAACTTCCTCCGAGCGGATCCGCCGTATCTGCGACTCCACTTTCAAATCCCATGATCTGCTGGGTGCGCAGGGCGATGCCTGCAGCGGACTCGGTTGGGAGGCCGAGAGCCTCATCGTAGCCATTTGTGTGTAATGATTGCGTGCCCCCGAGCACTGCAGAAAGGGCCTGAATGGTTACCCGGGAAATATTATTCATAGGTTGCTGCGCGGTGAGTGTGCTTCCTCCCGTCTGTGCGTGGAACCGCAGCATCATCGATTGCGGTTCCGTGGCACCGAGGTCTCTCATGATCCGGGCCCACATTCTCCTTGCCGCCCGGAACTTGGCCACTTCCTCAAAAAGATTATTATGTGCATTGAAAAAAAAGGAGAGCCTTTTGCCAAAAACGTTTATATCCAATCCTTTCTCCAATGCAGCTTTCACATAGGCCTTACCGTTAGAAAGCGTAAATGCAATTTCCTGAACAGCGGTGCTTCCTGCTTCCCGGATATGATATCCTGAAATGGAAATGCTGTTCCATTTGGGAAGTTCAATGCTGCACCATTCAAAAATATCGGTGATGATGCGCATGGATGGCCGGGGCGGATATATATAGGTTCCCCGCGCAGCATATTCTTTCAGGATATCATTTTGTACGGTGCCCGAAATTTTCTTAAGATCAGCCCCCTGTTTTTTTGCAAGGGCAACATAAAAGGCCAGAAGGATAAAGCCGGTTGCGTTTATGGTCATTGAGGTGCTGATCTTTTCCAGGGGAATTCCGGCGAACAGTTCCTCGATGTCCACGATAGAATCAATGGACACTCCCACTTTCCCGACTTCTCCTTCGGCCAGCGGATGATCGCTGTCGTATCCGATCTGGGTGGGCAGGTCAAAAGCTACACTCAACCCTGTAACTCCCTGACCAAGCAAATAGTGATATCTTTTATTACTCTCCGCAGCCGTACTGAATCCGGCATACTGGCGCATCGTCCACATTTTCGAGCGATACATATCGGCATAGATACCCCGTGTATACGGGAATTCCCCCGAATTTTCCGGCCGCGGACCCATATCTTTTTCCTGGTATATGGGGAGTATGTTTATCCCGGAATCGGTTTGTATTTTTTTTGGCATGAATGGGTGAATGAGCGATTTTGGCAAAGTACCCCGATTTTTTGATTCTGCTGCTGACAATTATTTCCATCGAATGGAAATATAGCTTTCCGTATTTTCGTTTAGGTTTAAATAAAAGCTGATGCCGCTTAGTAACAATGAACTGATCATTTCGATTTTTTTTGCTTTCTGCATTGCTGGGGCCCTGGCTTTTGTTTTCTGGAAACAGCGGAGAGAAGCCAAAAAAGCTTATAAGCCTGTTAAAAAGGATAATGCTACGTCCACAACTACCCTGAAATTGCAGGCTTACGAAAGACTGATCCTGCTGGCCGACCGCATTTCTATCCCGAATCTGGTAAGCCGTATCAACCAACCCGGACTCACAGCAGGCGAAATGCAGATGCTGCTTACTCAAACCCTCCGCCAGGAATTCGACCACAATATCACCCAGCAAATTTATGTTTCTCCTGAAGCCTGGGCAGCCATTCGAAATCTCAAAGAACAAAACCTGCTCATTATAAATCAGATGGCTTCCTTTCTTCCACCTGAAGCCAGCGGCATGGACCTCAGCAAAACCCTTCTCGAGCTGGTCATGCAAAACCCTAAAGTTTCCCTGCACGATGTCGTTTCTGACGCGATTAGCTATGAAGCGAAAAAAATCATGGAGTGATTCGATGGACAATTGTCAATTGTTCATTCTCCATTTATTGCCTGAATTTGATTAAATTTGCAGGTGAATATGGAATGTATGGAAACAACTGAATCGCCGCTTCACTTCACACCGCAGGCGGTGGAGGAAATTCGTAGCCTCATGAATGATGAAGGTTTTGACAAAAATACTTTTCTGCGCATTGGCGTAAAGGGCGGGGGCTGCTCCGGTCTCACCTATATTTTGGGATTCGATAAGTTGCAGGAAAACGATATGGAATATGAATCCGAAGGCCTGCCTTTTATTATGAACCCCGCCCAGGGCCTCTATCTGGCCGGTATGGAAATCCATTGGGAAAACGGGCTCAATGCCCGTGGGTTTACATTTAAGAACCCAAATGCTTCGAAAACTTGCGGATGCGGGACATCTTTTGCAGTTTGATTTTCCAATTACGTCGTTTCAACCTTCTCGTCCACCTCTCCCTGATGCCGGGTATCTACATTCCGGTAGGAAAGGAAGAATACAACCGGGAAAATAAGCAGGGAAAATATGGTCGCGCAAATTAAACCGCCGATAACTACGCGGGCGAGGGGACGTGAACTTTCCGAACCAATTCCGGCCGAAAGTGCTGCAGGTAACAAACCAATGGTTGCCATCAATGCTGTCATCAGCACAGGACGGATCAGGGAGTTGACGCCCCGCTTGACAGAAGTGTATAACGGGTTTTCTCCGCGCAGCCGTTCGAGATTTTGTTTAAATGCCGTTATCAGCAATACGCCCTCCAGGATACAGATTCCGAACAGAGCGATGAATCCGATACCTGCGGAGATGCTGAAATTTGTTCCGGTAATGTGCAAAGCGATAATACCTCCTACCACGGCAAATGGCACGTTCAGAAATACCAGTCCTGCATCTTTCAGGTTTCCAAACATAATAAACAACAGGAGAAATATAAGCAGCAGGCTGATAGGGACCACCTCCAGTAAACGCTTTGAAGCGCGCTGCTGATTTTCAAAATCACCTTGCCAAACCATTCCATATCCTCTTTTCAACCTCACCTGATTTTCCACCTTTTCCTGGGCCTCCTTAATTGTGCTTCCCATATCTCTTCCTACAACAGAAAATTTAATAGCGGAGTATCGTTCGTTGTCATCTCTGAAAATCAGACAGGGTCCGGTTTTTAACGAAATGTCCGCAATTTCCCTCACAGGGACTTTGGATCCGCCGGATGTGGGGACCAGCAGATTTCCAATGTCCGTTTCTGAACTTCTGAATTCCTCCGGGAATCGGATGCGGATATCAAAACGGCGATATTCCTCAAAAAGCTGAGTTGCCGCTTTTCCGCCGATCGCCATTTCAATGACTGCGTTTGCATCCGCAGCGGAGACGCCGTAAAGAGCCATCCGGCTCTGATTAAGATCGATATCCAGTTCTGGCTGACCGATATTCCGGATTACACCCAGATCGGTTATACCGCGCACGGTCTTCAGAATATTATATATTTCATCGGATTTAGTCTCCATATAATTTAGGGAATCGCCAAATACTTTAACACAGATAGATCCCTTTACGCCGGATACCGCTTCCTCCACATTGTCCATGATCGGCTGGGAAAAATTGAGCTCTGCCCCGGGCACTACGGATAAAGCTTTTCGCATTTTTTCGATCAGTTCATCCTTCGATATCTTCGGATTCCAATCATCCTGCGGATACAGGGACACATCAAATTCATTGTTGTAGAACCCTGTAACGTCAGTTCCATCATCGGGTCTTCCTGTTTGGGAAACCACTTTGTTTACCTGTGGGAATTCCATCATGATCCCCCGCATCTGGTTCGCAATCTGTACCGATTTGTCGAGTGCGATACTGTAGGGCAGCGTAGCACGGACCCAAAGCGAACCTTCGTTGAGCTCGGGAAGGAATTCACTTCCAAGGAATTTAAAAGAGTATAGTCCGAGTACAATCACAATGGCCGACGCGCCCAGTGAAAGACGTTTATTGTGAAACACAAACCGGAATCCTCCCATTACCCAACCCGTCATCAGGTGAGTGAACGGATTATGTTTCTCACGCACATTCTTGCTTAATAAAGCCTTTACCAGAACCGGCACAAGGGTCAAAGTAAAGATCAGGGCGCCCAATAAAGCGAAACCTAATGTATATGCCAAAGGGGAGAACATTTTACCCTCCACCTTCTGAAATGAAAAGATGGGCAACAGCGCGGTGATGATGATCACTTTAGTAAAGAAAATGGCTTTTCCGAGTTCAGCACCTTTCTTCTTGATCATGCCCATCTTGGCCAGTTTATTGAATCTTTCCATACCGAGGTCTCTCGCTTGCTGGTCAAGCATGACAAACAATCCTTCAACCATCACGACGGCACCGTCAATGATTATCCCGAAGTCAATGGCCCCGAGCGACAGCAGATTGGCCGACATGTCCATCAGGTGCAGGCAAATAAAAGCAAAGAGCAGGGAAAGTGGGATGATTATGGATACGATCAGCGTCGTGCGCCAATTGAACATAAACAAAGAAACGACCAGCGTAACCAGCAGGATCCCTTCAATGAGGTTGTGCATCACCGTATGCGTGGCATAACGGATAAGGTCCTCCCGGTCGTAAAACGGAACAATTTTTACGTCCGGAGGTAATACGCGATCATTCAGTTTTTTGATTTTAAGCTTAAGCCCGCTGATGACCTTATGAGGATTCTCTCCCTTGCGCATCAGTACGATGGCTTCCACGGCATCCGGCGCATCAGCCACTTCACGGCCCCTGCTGTTGTCTCTGGCGTCCGACCTGCCTACCTCGCCCAGGCGCGGCAGGCCTGCTACCTGTACATCGGCCACGTCCTTGGCAAGCACCGGAATCCCATTGATATTGGCTATGAAAACATTCCGGATCTCGTTGATATCATTGAGCAAACCGATGCCGCGCACGATATAAGCCTGCGCATTTTTCTTGATGACGTCGCCGCCGATATTGATATTGCTCTTGCTTACGGCAGTATACACATCCAGGGGAGTAATGCCGAGCCCGGCCAGCTTTTGCGGATTAACCCGGATCTCATAGGATTTTACGGATCCGCCGAAGCTGACAATATCCGCAATACCTGGAACTGAACGGAGTTCGCGGTCGACCACCCAATCCTGAATTGTTTTTAGTTCCATCGGGTTCCGGAACGAACTTTCGAGCGTGTAACGGAAAACCTCCCCGGTCGGCCCGGTGGGCGGTTGCACCTGTGGGGAAATATTATCCGGCAGGGTAACATTCTGAATCATGTTGTTTACCTGAATGCGCGCATAACTGTCTTCCACTCCGTCTTCAAAAATCAATTTGATTGAAGAAAGGCCGAATATGCTGGTGGAACGCAAACTGGTTTTCCGGTTCACGGGATTAAGGGCGACTTCCAGAGGAATGGTTACGAATTTTTCAACTTCTTCTGCACTTCTTCCGGGCCACTGGGTGATAATGGAGATTTCCGTATTGGTCACATCCGGAAAAGCTTCAATGGGCATATTCATGAAAGTGATCACACCATAGATCACCATAATGACCGTTGCGAAATAAATAAAATATTTATTCTTTAGCGAAAACGCAAGTATTTTTCGAAGCGTCTTGTTCATCAGCGGATGGTTAAACTAACTGTTGAGTTCCTGGTAGATTAATAAGGGTTGCGTACCGATAAGTTTCTCTCCTTCCGTTAATCCTTCGGAAATGAAGGAGCAGTCGCCAACGGTATTCATCACCTGCACGGGGCGGATGCTGATGTCTGATGGACTTTTATAAACAAGCACGTAATACTGGCTGTGGTCAAAAATCAGGTCGCGAAACGGAATGCTGATCATTTTTTTATTTTCTGTATTCCTTACGATCACGCTGGCAAACATTTCGGGTTTGAGCAAATAACCCGGATTCGGAAGAACAATGCGCAGTTTCATTACTTTATTTGAGGGATCGAGCACATTCATGATTCTGTCTACTTTTCCATGAAAGGTTTTTCCTGGATAAGAAAGTGTGGTCACCTGAACACTGTCACCTGTTTTTACATTCGCAATATTCGACTCATAAACATTCGCCATTACCCATACATTTTTCAGATCGGAAATGGTGAAGAGGCCGGTGGCGTTATCGGGCCGGATCATCATATTATTGTTGACCTGTTTTTCCACGACGAAACCATCAATGGGCGATCTGACCACATAATCACCGTTCAGACTCCCTCCGTTAAGGGTCAGCACACGCTGAGCCTTCTGCAGGGCAGACAGGGACTGGTTATAGTTTTCCTGCGCTGCCAGCTGATCGCGTTGGGATGCCAATCCGCTTTTATACATGTCGTTGGTGGCATCGAGTGTTTTCCTTGTAATTTCCAGGTTTGATTTTGCAATTGAGAAATCATTGCTGTATCCTGCCATCTCCACGCTTTTGATATCAGCAAGGGCCTGGCCTTTCTTCACATAATCACCCAGCATAACCTTTATATCCGAAACAAGGCCGCTGATCCCCGGATAAATTTTAATTACCTGGTCTTCATTGAAATCCACCTTGCCTGTTAGCGTGAGTGCATTCAGTACTTTGGATGTGGTTACCGTATCAATTTCAATCGTCTTCAACAGGGAATCCGGTAATACATATCCCTGTTTTTCGTCGCCCGCCTGAGCCTTGTCGGTGCATGAATGCAGGCCGAAGCACAACAGGAGAATAGCAAATGGGAAGATTTTATAAAAAAGTTTCATATTTTTTGGTAATCCGATTTAAGGTTGAAAAAACTCTGTTCCGGTGTAATAGTTGATATCCTCAAAAGCACTTACCCGGTTGAATTGAATAGTATTAAGCTGCAACATATTTTCTTTATAAGAGTTGTAGAAATCAAGAAAATCCAGTATGGTGATATTTCTCTTTTTATAATTAATCAGTACTTCATTCATCAGTCGTTCAAAATCGCCGGAAAACGATGGGTCAATGCTTTGATATAATTTATTTTGTGCATATGCCTTCTGCAGGGACCTGGCTACATTTTCATCTACCGTTGCTTCCGCGGTTTTTTGAAGTGCGGTGGCGTAATCCACCATGGACCTGGAAGATCTGATATTGCCCTGGTTACGGTTAAAAAAGGGGAGATCCATAGACAGACCTACTGCATTAAAATTAGTAGCATAACTCCCTTGTTTGTCATAGGAAAACGATGCCGTTAAATCCGGCACAGCCAAAGCTTTCTGGTAACTATAAGTCAGTTTATTGATCATCGTGTTCGTCCTTGCCACCTGGAGGTCAGTTCTGTTATTAAAAGCGGAATCAATAAGGGTATTGAACGAATATTTGCCCGGATCCAGACTTTTAAGATTGACGGAATCAGCCAGTGGATTAATATAAACGGTGGGCTTCATCTGTAATACAAGCCGCAACTCACTTTGTATATCATTGATCTGATTATTGAGGTCACTAAATTCACTGCGGAAACTGTAGAGCTGCGCCCTGATCCTGATGACTTCTTTTTCTGAAATAAATCCTTTTCCCTCTTGTTCGGCAAATGCATTTACAATCTGTTCCAGGGCCCTGATCTCCACGTCGTAAACTTTTGCAGATTGTTGTAAGTAGTAGATATTGAAAAAATCAATTCGAAGCGTATATTTTAATGTCCTCAAAAGATCGAAGAATTGATATTCGGCCAGTTGTGCATTCGCTCTGGCCAGTTTAATTTGTTTATTTCTTTTTCCGGCAAGCAAAATCAGCTGGGAAATGCCAGCTGCATTCTCACTGTTGAGGAAAAAATTGGAATGCGGGAAATTAGATTCAGGATCATATAATGGAATGACGGGACCCCTGCTCAACGATAAATTGGGATTAGGCCAAAGCCTCGCCTGAATTATTAAGGCCTTTTGTGCGTCTACATTATACCTTTGGGCAAGAAGCTGCAGGTTACTGTCCAGGAATATCTTTTCTGCCTGGTTCAATGTTATGTTTGCAGTATCGGCCGGCATTTGAGCTTTTCCGTACAAAAACGGAAAGATAAAAAATAACAATACAAAGGGTTTCTGAAACATGGTTCCCCGGGTTATTGAACAGTTGCGTTTAAACGGAATCCAATACCGTGTATTGTTTCGATATTGGCGGAAGGATCCGATTTAAAATATTTTCTCAGTTTGGTGATGAACACATCCATGCTTCTACCCAGAAAATAATCGTCTTTCCCCCACACATTCAGCAATACTTCTTCCCTTTTCAGGATCCTGTTGGGATGCTCACAAAGGAACTGAAGCAGTTCCGCTTCCTTTTGGGTAAGATTATGTTCCGTTTTATCTACCGTAAGCTTCAGGTTGTTGAAGGAAAATGCCATTCCGCCGATCTGGTAACTCTGTGAGCGCTCCGAATACATCTTTTTTGTCCTGCGCATAAATACTTCCATGCGCAGTAACAATTCCTGCATGCTAAAGGGTTTGATGATATAATCATCCGCACCGGATTCAAAACCATGTATCCGGTCTTCCTCCAGGGATTTCGCGGTAATAAATAAAATGGGCACTACGTCTGTCTGCTGCCGGATCCTTTTGGCAACGGCAAACCCGTCCTTGTTCGGCATCATTACATCCAGCAGGCAGATGTCAAAATCTTCCTTGTTGAATTTTTCGATTGCGATTTGACCGTCCGGACAAAGAACAACCTCATAACCTGCATCGGAAAGATTGTCTTTGATCACGTAGCCGAGGGAAAGATCGTCTTCGGCCAACAGTACTTTTGCTTTTGTGTTCATCTAGATCATCTTTTTGATTTTTTTTGACTAACATGCCGTTGGCAGGATCTTCATTCAAAAGGAATCAGGAGACGGAATTCTGTTCCGATTCCCGGTATACTATGCACCCGCACTTTCCCATCGTGGCCGTCTATGATCCGCTTTACAAAGTTCAATCCCAACCCGAATCCTTTCACATCGTGGACATCACCTGTTGGAACGCGATAAAATTTCTTGAAAATATTTTTAATATATTTTTTTTCAATGCCGATCCCATTGTCTTTAACCGATATGAAATAATCAGAATCTTCGCGGCCGGCTTCCACTACAATATGTGGTGAGGAAGAATATTTTAATGCATTTTCCAGCAGATTCACGACGGCGAGTTCAAGATGTGATTCGTCTCCCTGTATAAAAGTTTCGTAACTGTCCACTTTCAATTCTACGACGGCGTGGCGCTGTTCTATCAGCGGCTGAAGTTTGTTTAGCGCCTGTTCAATGAGGAAGGCCGGATTAAGCGTTTGTTTATCTATTGGCAGTTTTTTATTTTGAGCTGAAGCGGACTTGAGCAATTTTTCCACCTGGTTCTGCAGGTGGTTGGTCTGATTCTGAATAATGGATGCATAGCGTTTAAGCCGTTCCGGCTTCTTAACGATATCCTCCTGGCCGATTACATCTCCTGCAATTTTTATTACGGCAAGCGGTGTTTTGAATTCATGCGTAAAGTTATTGACGAAATCTTTTTGTACTTCGGCCAGAAATTTTTGCCGGTAAAAATAAAACAGGCTGATAGCTAAGCCAACCAGGGCAAGCGAAAGTGCCACGCTGCTGATGATCCAGAAATGCATTTCTCCGAGGATGTAGAGTGAACGATGGGGGAAATACAAAAGGATATGATCGTATTCGGCCGTAAAGACCGGTAGCCCTCGCGCGGGTGTTATATCATACCTGGACGCCGCCGTGGGGATATATTCCTCATAAACATATTTTTTCAACACGCTGTTAAAAGCGCCCAGCTTAACATCGGTCAACACGTCGAAATCTGCAAATTCCTTTCGGAGATAATGAGTGAGGGAGTCCTTCTCGGGAATAGTATCGGCCTTGAACAAAAAGTAATCGTCTTCCGGATTGTGGATCAGTTGTTGCAGGGTGAGTGAAGGATCATCGTTCATTTCCAGGTCTTCGAAAACGCCGCGCAGACTCTTAACCACATTGGTATTAAACTGTTTTTTTTCAAAGGAATAGACCTTCGTGAGCCAGAAAACCTGAACGATCACGATCAGTCCAATTACAACGGTAGCTGAAAGTACCAGCCATTTTAACATTGAGGATCGCATGGTCAGGGTAAAATGAGAACGCAAAATTGGGAAAGATTGTGCCCCACAAAACTACAAAATTGGTTAAATACCGGTTAAAGTCTTGAATCTCAAGGAAAACAGGGCCTAAACCGAAATCGTTTCAAGTGCTTCTTTTCTTATTTTCCTCCTCAAATAATCAGTCAAAATTTGCGTTTATGATAAGAATGTTCCTTGCTCCTGTACTGCTGCTTACATTTGGGGGATATGGCTTTTCCCTGACCAAAGGAACTCCGACTAGCGTTTTAAAAAGAAAAGGTAAAAATAGTAAACATTCAATCAGCCTAAATTCTATTAATTTATGAAAGTCATTCTGTTATTAGCAAGTCTTTTGATTTTTTCCGCCGGCGCATTCAGCCAGGCTACACTGCACCATCCGGTGCATCACTATCGCCATCGTCCGATGCACCATCATCCACATCCACATCATCATCCGCATCCACATCCGCACACGCATCGTTGATCATGACCGCAACAAAATTGTTATATTTCAAAACCCTCCGGTTACCGGAGGGTTTTTTCATTTGAGCAAGCGTTAATCTTATTTGGTTATCGCGCAGGCACAGTTCGGACCTTAGTATTCACTTTCGCACTGGTGTCTGCAGCGCCAAGCGGCCTTCTGCGCGCCATATCCATGAGAATGGGGGCAGCCACAAAAATAGAAGAATAGGTCCCCGTACTTACCCCAATCAGCATGGCAAATGCAAAGCCCTTGGTCACTTCGCCGCCAACCAGGAAAAGGATCAGAATGGTAAGAAATACTGTAAGCGAGGTCATGATTGTCCTGCTTAGGGTCTCATTCACCGCTTTGTTAATGATCTCACCCTTTGATTTTCCCCTCAGTAATCGGCTGTCTTCCCGGATCCTGTCAAATACAATCACCGTATCATTCATCGAAAATCCGATTACAGTGAGTATTGCCGCAATAAAATGCTGATCAATTTCCAGCGGGAAGGGCACAAACCGGGGAAGAAATGAAAATACAGCCAGGGTCACCAACACATCATGCAACAGAGCGACAATAGTTCCCAGGGAATACCTCCAGTCGCGAAAACGTATGAAGATATAGACGAAAATGATGAGCAGGGCAAATACGGTTGCTTTCACAGCGCCGGCTTTTAAATCTTCTGAGATGGACGCGGTTACTTTCTTGGACTGCTGGATAAATTTATTTGTGGATGTAAATTCATTGGAGGTGGTTCCTGCAGGAAGGAATGATTTCAGGCCAGCATACATTTTGTTGATCACGATCGAATCAGCAGCAGGTCCTTCCTGTTCTACCAGGTAATCCGTTGTAATCTCCAGTTGTTCGTTTGAACCATAGGTCTTTATTTCAGGGTATTTCCCAAACTGCGCATTCAGCGAATCCCTGATACCAACGTCACTGATCGGCCTATTGAATTTTACAATATAGCTTCTTCCACCAAGGAACTCAACGCCCTTCTTGAAACCATGAAAATAAGCTGATATCCCCAGGATCAATACAACAACTGAAATTCCGTAGGTCACCTTTCGGTACTCGATGAATTTAAAGCTGGCATGCTGGAAAATTCTCTTTGATATGCCCGTGAAATACTTAAAATGCCGATTCTTGTTGGTATAAAAATCGGTGATGAGTCGCGAAACCAGAATTCCGCAAAAAAGGGACAAAACGATTCCCAGCATCTGGGTGGTTGCAAAACCCAGCACGGGTCCAAGTCCGAAATATGCGAGGATAGCAGCAGTCAGAAAGGTAGTAACGTGGGCATCCAGCACCGGCGGCAACGATCGCCGGTATCCATCGTGCACGGCAATCGGATAACTCTTGCCTCTCGTCAGCTCTTCTTTGATCCGCTCGAAAATAATAACATTCGTATCAACCGCCATACCGATGGTCAGCACCAATCCGGCGATGCCTGGTGCAGTTAAAGTTGCATGCAGCGCGCTCAGAATTCCAATTGTAAACAGCAGATTTAGAATCAGCGCAATATTGGCAACCCATCCTGCGGTATTATAATATACCAGCATCAACGAAAAGATCACGAGGAAGGAAATGGTGAAAGCCAGTGCTCCTCCGCTAACGGCTTCTTTTCCGAGCGTAGGGCCGACAACCTGCTCCTGTACGATCCTTGCCGGAGCGTTCAGCTTACCGGACTTGAGGATATTCGCCAGATCATGCGCTTCCTCTACGGTCTGACCGGAGTTCTTATTCCCCATGCTGATCTGGGAATTTCCCCCGGTAATCTGGCCGTTTACAAAAGGCGCGGAATAAACAATGTCGTCCAGCACGATTGCTATGGGGAGATTAACATTATCGCCCGTCATTTTAGCCCAGACATCGGCTCCGTGTTTAAACATGCTCATTTCAACAACCACACCTCCCGTTACCGGGTCATAATCTTGTCGTGCGTCGGAAATTACCTCACCTTCAAGAGGTGCTTTATCGGTACCTGGGACGGTTTTGATAGCATATAATTCCAGGTAAGGAAGCGCCTTTCCATTGTCATCTGTTTGCTGTTTTCCCCAGAGGAATTTCAGATTGGAAGGGAACTGGTTGCGAACGATGGGGTTTTCCAGGTAAGTATCCACCAGTGGTGTGTCTTTGAGCAGGGGAACGCCGATTGCGGAAGGGTAGCGGGTCTGGCCTTTTGCATCCTGGTAAGGCTGCTGAAAGCGGATGATCCGAAGCGGATTTTGATTCCGGGCGCTCATGCCGGTAGTATCCGCTGTGGAATCTTTTTTTGAAAGACTGGCAGAATCGCGAACACCATTCAAATATTTTTGAAGCACTTTATCCGCGTTCTCGAATGAGGTGGAAAGTTCGCCAACATTATAGACTGCCCAGAACTGAAGGTTGGCGGTGGACTGCAGGTATTTTCTGATGCGGTCCGGATCCGTGGCTCCTGCAAGTTCAACAGTAATAATTCCTTTATTTTCATCGAGGTTGATACTTGGCTGGGCAACCCCAAATTTATCGATCCGGTTTCTGAGTACCTGGAAGGTTTGTTTCATGCCATCTGATGCCTGATCGTGCAGATACCGGATCACTTCTGCATCGGAAGACTCATACTTGAGCTTATTGCGATTAGTATTGGCAAAAAGTGGTGCGAGCTTACCTGTGGGATTTATTTCTTTGAATGCTTCGGAAAAAAGATCAATAAAATTTGCACCTCCGTTGGTCAGTTTTTTTTGATCGGCCAGCTGAATGGTTTTCAGCAGTGTAGGATCCCTGGAATTGTTTGCCAGTCCCTTCACCAGACCCTCCAGCGCAATGTCAAGTGTTACGTTGATTCCACCCTGGAGGTCCAGGCCCAGCAGGAGTTCATTCTCCTTTGATTTCTGATAGGTAGTTCCCCACCAGGTGATCTTGGTATCTTTTGAACTATCCAGCAATTTTTGGGTACGGGTGTGGGCCAGCTGGTCCAGCGTGTCCTTATAGAGGACTTGTTCATCTTTATTTCCGGGATACTTAATAGCTGCGGCGGGATAATTATTTCTTACAAAGCGCTGCGCTTTCTCGGTCATTGCCGCTTCGTGTTTATTCACAAACCAGGTAAAAGACAGTTGGTAAAGGGAAATGACAATCAGTAAGCCGGCAAACATGCTAACCAGGGCTCTCATCGGTTTTCAATTTTTTTTAAGAGCGGCAAAGATAGGTTTTACAACGGATAATTAAAATGTTAAGACCTTCAGCGTGATCGGCCGTTTTATTACTTTCACGCTTTCAAAAGTTTGAGACCGGTCCAAAATATTCCGCAAAGATATTATGATCATTCAGGTATTCCATAAGATTCGTCCCCTGTTTCAACATTCGGAGGCCTGGTTCAAAGTTGTAGTTCTTCCGCTTCTTTCCATTCTCTTTGCGTGTAATAAATCTTCGAAGATCCATGAGAATAAAGCCTTTGTGACCGTTACCCA
>JANWIY010000009.1 GCA_025449645.1 Chitinophagaceae bacterium
AAATGGTTTCAATACACTGATGATCCTGGACAAGGGATTTTGCAAGCCCTTCGATGAGCATCGTCATGGTCTTAACCTGGGTGAGGGCGCGGGATATCTCGTGCTGCTGTCTGAGGAAATGATGAAGCGTTTGAATAAATCACCGTATTGCAGGATCGCAGGATATAGTAATGCCAATGATGCATACCATCAGACGGCCTCATCACCTGAGGGCACGGGCTCATTTCTGGCGATGAAGAACGCACTTATGGCCAGTGGTCTGCAGGCCGGGGATATTGATTATATCAATCTCCATGGAACCGGAACAAACAATAATGATATCGCAGAAGGAACGGCGATCAAACTCTTATTTGACCCGGTTTATCCGAAGATGAGCTCCACCAAATCCTTTACCGGTCATACGCTGGGAGCAAGCGGGGGTATGGAGGCGGTGTTTTCAGCACTGGCCATACAGCAAGGGATCATCTACCCCAATCTCCGTTTTGAAACCCCCATGAAAGAACTTCCATTTACACCTGTTACAAAATTCCTGAATCATCAGAAAGTAGAACATGTGATCTCGAATTCTTTTGGTTTCGGAGGCAATTGTTCCTGCCTGGTTTTTTCCGCTTCTTAATAAAATGTATGAAGGTTTATATCCGATCCGCCGGCAGTATTTCACCGCAGCACTCTCTTGGGAAAGACTTATTTTTTGCTCATCGTGAACGACAGAATGGAAACCGCTGGAAAGCAGTTGAACCTGAATACAGCCGTTATGTGGATAGCAAAATGATCCGGAGAATGAGCAGGATCGTGAGAATGGGTGTGGCCGCTTCAAGGGCCTGCCTGGATGATGCCGGAGTAAAGATGCCTTCCGCAATTGTTACAGGAACAGCTTACGGCTGCCTGGAAGACACGGGGATTTTTCTGCGTAGGATGATCGACAATCAGGAGGAATTGCTGACACCCACTGCATTTATTCAATCCACACATAACACCGTCGGCGCGCAGATTGCACTTTTACTCAAATGCCACGGCTATAATAATACCATCGTCCACCGCGGGTTCTCTTTTGAAAATGCGCTGATGGATGCCACGCTCCTGCTCAGAGAAGGGATGGACAATATTCTAACCGGGGCTATTGATGAAATAACGGATGATAGTCATGCCATATTAAGCCGCTTTGGCCTGTATATCTCCCCTAATGAAAATCCGGGAATGACTGCCGAAAAATCCAAAGGCACCGTCGCGGGAGAAGGAGCGGCTTTTTTCCTTTTGAGCAGCAAGGAGAGCAAGGGTAACAAAGCGGTTCTGAATGGTGTGCGCACTTTATATAAACCCGGTAATTTCGGAGGAGTGAAGAACCTGATTCAAACGTTTTTGCAAGAATCATCTGTTGAACCTGAGGGCCTGGACCTTATTCTTTCGGGTGCAAACGGCGACAGGGCGCATGACGAGATTGATATTTATTTGTCAGCTTCGGTTTTCCGGAATAAAACGATCATTCATTTCAAAGAACTTTGCGGAGAATATCCTACGGCTTCCGGGTTTGCGTTATGGATTGCCGTATTACTGATCAGCGAACAAAAAATTCCGGACTGGCTCCCGCAGGTTTCTTTTCCCTTAAAAAATATCCTGATCCATAATCATCACGATGATAGCCATCATGCCCTATATTTAGTTTCAGCATGCTAAACTACCGGAATGTAAATATTTTCTTTATCATTTTCATACTGATCTGGATCCTGCTGGACAGGCGCTATGATCTATCACCTGCAGCCTACGCATGGATCCTGTTTGCATACCTTCTTATTTTATTCTGTGGCAGTTATTTTATTCAGCTTGGGTATTTTTTCAAATCTGTCTGTTCGGGCGGGAAGGATAAAAAAGAGATCGGACTTAGCTTCGATGACGGGCCTGCGGAGTCTTTTACACCAATGATTCTCGATGTACTCAGGGAAGAAAAAACGGAAGCTGCTTTTTTCTGCATCGGCAAAAAGATCCCGGCTAATGAAAATCTTTTGCGCAGAATCGTTGAAGAAGGACATGTCATTGGCAATCACAGCTATTCCCATCATCCATTATTTGATTTGTTCAGTGTGGAAAGAATGCAGGAAGACATTGAACAGATGAATGTATTAACCCAATCCATTACAGAATTGGAGCCAAAATTTTTCCGCCCACCCTATGGAGTCACGAATCCCAACCTGAAAAAAGCTGTTGAACGCGGCGGCTTTATTTCCATTGGCTGGAGCATTCGTTCAATGGATACAGTGATCCGGGATGAAAACCGGCTTTTGCAAAAAATTTTGAAATCCCTCAAACCGGGCGCGATCCTGTTGTTACACGATACCAGCCCTGCAACGATAAAGATCCTGAAGGAGTTGATCGTCCAAATCCGTCAGCAGGGATACCGGATCGTGAGGCTTGACAAAATGCTTAAATTGAATCCCTATGCATAAATTTTGTTCGGGTTTGCTTGGAATCATTTTAACGCTCACCGCACAGGCGCAATATCCGGGATTTTCACTGCTTAAGACCCAGGATGCATTTAAACAGGCGTTTAACGCCGCAACAAAAAATATATTCAGTATTAAAAGTGATTTTAGTCAGGAGAAGACCCTCAGTATGCTGTCAGACAAAATCAGCTCCCGCGGAAATTTCTGGTTCAGGAGAGAAAACAAAGTGCGGATGGAATATACACAACCCTTCCCCTACCTGCTTATCCTGAACGCCGGCAGGATATATATCAGGGACGGCCAGAAGGAAAACAAACTCTCTGCCAATTCAGGCAAAGTGTTTGAGCAGGTCAACCGGATCCTGCTCGATTGCGTAGGGGGCACTGTCCTGACAAATCCTGATTTCCGGGCCAGGATATTTGAAGGACCCGGGTCCTTCCTGATCGAACTGGATCCGGTGGCGAAAAACCTGAAAGAACTATATCAAAAGATCAATATTTTTATAGACAGGAAAGATTACACTGCTGTGTCAATTGATATGTTTGAATTATCCGGCGACCATAGCAGCATACACTTTTTCAACAAAGTATTGAATGCAAATATCCCCGATACGCAGTTTGCCATTCCTTAGCCTGGCCAGCCTGATGATGTCCTGCAATAGTTACCGCCATTTGCAGAAAATCAGGTTATCAGATCAATGCCTCTATAAATTTAAACCGGCTATCTCGCGGGCGATTTACCGCACATCAGTAGACGTAAATAAAAAGCATATCAGCGGGATGCTCCTCATAAAGACCATGGCCGACAGCTCCATAAGGGTTGTTTTTTCCAACGCAATGGGATTTAGTTTTTTTGATTTCGGATTTTCCAGGGGGAATGAATTCAAAGTATACCAGATTATTTCGCAGATGGATAAAAAGGCGGTGATCAAAACATTAAGAAAAGATTTTGAGCTGGTCCTGTTTATGAATATGCATGAAAAGAACCTGTTTACTCTGGCAGACAGCGCATACAATTACTATGGTTTCCCGCAGGCAAAAGGAGTAAATTATTATATTACAGACAAGAATTGCTCAAGTCTTGTTAAAATGGAAAGGTCCTCCAAAAGAAAACCCGTAGTGGAGGCAGTGATGACATTAAATAAGGAATCCGTTCCGGATAGTATTGCTATTCGTCACTTGAATTTTAATTTCACGATAACTCTTAAAAAATCATAATTATCGTGTTGCGGAATGATCTCTATACCGTGGATTCCATCAATGAAAACCATCCGGATTTCCGGGTATCCGTACGGCTCAACGGACAGCACGCCATCTTCAAAGGGCATTTTCCCGGGCATCCCGTGCTGCCAGGCGTTTGCATGCTGGAGATAATCCGCGAACTGATGGAAGACCGTTTAAACCAAAAACTGAGAATCTCAAAAGGACCGCTGATCAAATTTCTCGCTATGATCGTTCCTGAAAAAAATGCAAGTTTCGAAGTGGACCTGCGTTATGAAATAAAAGAGGGATCTGTCTATGCCAGCGGAAGGATTTTTCATGAAACAACCACATTCATGAAATATAATCTGCAACTCATTCCGGAACCGGTTTAATGTAACTCTTCTGCATTTTTTCAATGATGCTCAGGGCAGGGCTCGTCATCATTGTGGTAAGAAGGGCCATCATCACCATCATAGAAAATATCTCCGGCCCCAGCACACCCATATCGTATCCGATATTTAAAACGATAAGTTCCATGAGCCCGCGGGTATTCATCAGTGCTCCGATGGAAAGGCTGTCTTTCCAGCTCTGGCCCATAAGCCGCGCCGCCAGGGTGCTTCCGCCGAATTTTCCTCCCACAGCCACGAGCAGGATAAGGCCAAAGCTTATCCAAGCTGCACTATGGTTCAGCAAACCCGCGTAAGTGCGCAAACCGGTCAGCACAAAAAATAGGGGAAGCAGCATAACAATGACCAGATCGCTGATCCGGTTGCTGATAAGTTTCCGCAGGTCGTCATTTTTCGGCATGATAACCCCTGCCATGAAACCGCCAAACAAAGCGTGGATACCAATCATCTCCGTACAATAAGCGGAGAGCAGAAGCATCGTAAACATAGCAGCCATAAGGAAATTGTATCCGATCCCCTGCCTCTGATAAACACGCAGGATCCTGTTCAATAATATCCTCACGGGGATTAGCATGATAGCTGCATAGAGCATGACGAGTCCGATCGTAAAGAATCCGGCCGAGCCGGAGCCGGATTTAATAAAAGCGATCAGCAATGCGAGCAGGCACCAGGCTGTGACATCGTCGGATGCGGCACAGCTAATGGCCAGCACGCCCAGTTTGGTCGTTGTCAACCCCCGGTCTCTAATGATGCGCGCCAAAACAGGAAATGCAGTAATGCTCATGGCAATCCCCATGAAGAGCGCAAATGAAAAAAAACTGGAATGGGCAGTTGCATATTGACTATAAATAAAAAAAGAAAGACCGATGCCCAGGGTATATGGGATAAGAATACTTGCATGACTGATGATCAGGGCTTCCAAAGCCTGATGTTTAATGAGCCGGGAGTCCAGTTCCATGCCCACGATAAACATAAAGAGGATGAGGCCGATCTGGCTAAGAAATTTAAGGTTTTCTATAGATTCGGGAGGAAACAAAAAATGAAACCCACCAGGAAACAACAACCCCAATAATGAAGGCCCCAGCATAATTCCCGCTACGGTTTCACCGATCACAGCTGGCTGCCCGATTTTTCTGAACAGGGTTCCCAGCAATTGGGTGAAGGAAATGATCACCACAATTTGAAGCAGCAAAAGTGGGAGCGCGTCCTTCAAATGCGACCTCAAACCATTATAAAATGAAGAAGTGACCGAAACGCCCCCGGAAGAATCCGGAACAGGAAAAATTCCATCGTGTTGAAGGGATTTCCCATACCGGAGGAGGAGATAAATAATTCCGCCAAACACAAGGATCATGACGAAATACAGAAAAAGGGTTTTTGCAAACTTCATAATAAAGAAATAATGCAGTAATAGTAAAACTATTTGATTTTCTTAAGCGAAAATTCAAACACACTGCCTGATCCAGACCTGGATTGCACATGGATTTCACCACCCAGTTTCTCCACCAGTTTCCTGACTGTGGACAATCCGATACCTGTCCCCAACAAACCGTGACGATCCTGTATCCCCAGTGTTTTAAATAGTTCGAATATCTGTTTCTGGTCTTCATCTGCAATACCCCGCCCGTTATCCTCAACTTCAAAGTAATAGAAGTCTTCA
>JANWIY010000010.1 GCA_025449645.1 Chitinophagaceae bacterium
AATTTTAGGTCATAATAAGGAAGAACAAAGTCCGTCTTTAATGAATACCATCCCGCTGAAAACACCTTCTTCAACCATTCCTGTGAAGGTAAACCCGGGATGCAGATTCCCGGATGAGCGATTTCCTCTAAAGTGCTGTTGCGATCTGTAAAAATGAGAGATGGGGATCCGTCGCGGTGATAGCAGTTTTTTCTGGAAACTTTGATTAATGTGGCGGGAAAATGAACTAAAACCTTATAATCATTCATTAATTAAACCCCTTACCTTGAAAAATAATATCCTTATCGTTGATGACAGCAAGCCGATATTATGCCTTCTGGAGGCGATCCTTGGCAGATATTACCAGATAAATGCAGTGTCTGACGGACTTGCAGCTATAGATTGGCTTTCTCTTGGGAATAAGCCTGATCTGATTATCTCAGATGTCCAAATGCCTAATATTGATGGCTGGGAGCTGGCTCAACACCTGAGTACCAGCGCACTATACGAGGACATTCCCATCATTATACTTTCCGGGGTGAACGGCGAGGAGATAAAGAATAAATGTGAGGCTTACGGTGTATCTGATTATATCAATAAGCCGTTTGATCCGCTTCATCTTTTGGAAAAAGTCAGAAACATATTTGCTATGCCCCCTTTAAAAAAAAAAGGAATTACCCGTTTTAATTTATTGATCGGCTGAATTATTTAAATTTTCATCTGTTATGAATAAACCATTGACCCCCCTCCCTTCTTATTCTGTTCCAGGCAAAGCTTACCGGGAGAAGGATGTATACTCCGGAAATAAACAAAAGTGGATTTTTTATTTTGGGCATAACCGCCCTGATATAACTGATAACCTGGAGTTATATGGCTATCGGTGTATTGGAACAGATCAATCTTTATTGTCCTTCCATCTTCTTATTTAGCATTATTACAGAAGGGGCACTCTGCCTGAGGCATTGATCGTGGATTTTGCCTTAACTGAAAGGGATATTGCGGGATTTCAGGAGGCGGTCAGCACTTTTCAGGAATTTCAGTCCGTTCCGTTGCTGATAGTTGGTTGCCAGGTGAATAGGGAGAACTTTAAGCAGGTAGCAAGTATTCGGGGAGTGGATGATATGGTAGCTTCCGGGATCAGCGCGGAGCAATTATACGCAAAGATCAAATTTCTTAAAAAGATCAGGATGATGAACCGGAAGAGCATGACGGAAAGACCGGCTTTGCAGGGAGGGAAGCAGATTAAGCAAGCGGGCTTTTTTCTGAAAAAAATGCTGGATATCATTGTTTCATTTTCGGCTTTGGCAGTATTAAGTCCCTTTTTCCTGCTCATAGCGATTGCCATTAAACTGGAGTCTAAAGGCCCTATTTTCTATATTTCTCCCCGCGCTGGGAACGGATATCGCATCTTCCGGTTTTATAAATTCCGGACCATGGTAGTCAATGCAGATAAAAAGTTGAAGGAAGTGTCGCATCTCAATCAATACGATTCGAATGCCGGGACGGGCCCCGTTTTTATAAAAGTGAGCCACGATCCGAGGGTAACAAAGATCGGGGCTTTTTTGCGGAATACCAGCATAGACGAATTGCCACAACTAATTAATGTGCTTAAAGGCAATATGTCCCTGGTGGGCAACCGGCCGTTGCCGCTTTATGAAGCCAGTACGCTCACTACGGATCAGTGGGTGGAAAGGTTTTTAGCGCCCGCCGGGATCACCGGGCTGTGGCAAGTCACCAAAAGAGGAAAGAAAGAGATGTCGGTAGATGAAAGAATAAGCCTGGATATTGATTATGCCCATAAGAGCTCTTTTTTATATGATCTTTCAATTCTATGGAATACCCCTTTGGCTTTGGTACAAAAGGAAGATGTGTAGCGGCAACCTGTAAAACAGCAATTTAATCATTAAACCCAATAGCTTGACTCCCCTGGTTTCGATCATAACGGTTAATTATAATTCCACAGCGGTCACCTGCGACCTGTTGCGTTCCATCAATAAAATATCCTATCCTTATTTTGAAGTGGTGGTGGTGGATAATCATTCTGCGGAAGACCCGGCTGACCAGTTCACTGCCATACTTCCGGCGGCAAAGATGGTGAGGAGTGATAAAAACCTGGGGTTTGCAGGAGGAAATAACCTGGGAATAATGCATGCACGTGGGGCGTACTTCCTTTTTGTAAACAATGACACGGAACTTACACCCAATATGATAGAAGGGTTGCTGGAAGTATTCGAAATATATCCTGATGCAGGAGTAGTAAGCCCCAAGTTTCATTATTATTTTCATCCGGATCTGATCGAATATGCCGGTTATCAGGCCGTTAATTTTTTTAACGGCCGTAATAATATGATTGGCTGTAAAGAAAAGGATCATGGCCAGTATGATGAATTGAGGCAAACACATTATGCACATGGTGGAGCGATGATGGTGCCGGCAAAGGTGGTAAAAGAGGTAGGGTTGATGCCGGAGATGTATTTTCTTTACTATGAAGAATTCGACTGGTGCGAACAGATTAAGCGACATGGCTATAAAATATATTACCAATATAAGTCCCTGATCTATCATAAGGAATCCATGACTACCGGGAAAAAAAGCGTGCTGAAAACTTTTTATATCACCCGGAACAGGATATTGTTTATGAGAAGAAATGTGGGGTGGGCATCGTTTGCTGTTTTTCTGGTTTACCTGTCATTGATAACCATTCCCAAAAATACCATCAGTTTTCTGGTAAAGAAGGAAACAAGCCATCTGAAAGCATTCTGGCGGGGTGTGATATGGAATTTGAATAATCTTAAAACCAATAATATTTAATTATGTGCGGGATAGCAGGTTTTTGCGATTTTAGTAAAAGGTCAGATGAAACGTTATTGCGACGGATGACGGATGCCGTGGCACACCGCGGGCCAAATGACGCGGGGTATGAAATGGTGGAAACTCCTTATGCCTCTATAGGTTTAGGACACCGCCGCCTTTCTATTCTTGATCTCAGCAGCAGCGGGCACCAGCCTATGAGCTTTGCGAATTTGAAGATAGTTTTCAATGGCGAGATATACAATTTTAAGGAGATCAGGAAGGAATTAGAAGTAAAGGGGTATAGTTTTAATTCGGGATCTGATACGGAAGTTATCCTGAAAGGCTATCATTGTTGGAAAGAAAAAGTAGTAACGAAATTTATTGGAATGTTTGCTATTGTTATTTATGACAGTGATAAACAAGAACTTACTATTTATCGCGACAGGGCAGGGGTAAAACCATTATATTATTATTGGGATGGCCAGTTATTGCTGTTTTGCTCCGAATTGAAAAGCATGTATCAGCATCCTGCATTTCGGAAAAAAATTGACATTAACAGCCTGTCCCTCTTTTTACAATACAGTTATATACCTAATCCATATACTATTTTTGAGCGTACTTATAAGTTGAGGCCCGGGCATTTACTGAAAGTGTCACTTCCGCTTAAGATACATCAGGAAAAAAAGTATTGGAGTGTATTGGATTTTTATAATCTTCCAAAGTTAGTTATGGATGAACGGGAGGCAGAAGAAGAAGTGGAGAAGCTGTTGTTATCTGCCTATCAATACAGACTGGTATCCGATGTTCCTGTGGGTATATTTTTAAGTGGCGGGTATGATAGTTCCAGCGTAGCGGCATTGCTGCAAAGCAATAGTACTGAAAAGCTTAAAACATTTACGATTGGTTACAGGGAGGACGATTTCAACGAAGCCGTAGAGGCAAAAAAAATTGCTGCTTATTTGGGGACTGACCATCATGAATGGTATGTGACGGCTAAAGACGCTGAAGGGGTGCTAAATCAGCTTCCGGAGATATATGATGAACCTTTTGCGGATAATTCGACCGTACCTACCTTGTTGGTTAGCCGCTTAGCAGCTACAAAGGTGAAAGTTGCATTATCTGCGGATGGAGGAGACGAGATATTTGCGGGCTACAATAAATTTAACCAATCAGTCAGATTTACAGAAGGTATGCCATTCTGGTTGCAAACTTCTCTCAGCAAGTCAATGAACCTGCTAAATCCGGAATATCTCCCTTATTTCAACCGGCGGTATAATTTTTCTACCCGGTATGAAAAAATGAAAAAGATATGGTCATCCCGCAGCGCGGTGACGGCAATGAAGTATATCAGCCAATATACCACACCAAAGGAAACACGTCAATTTTTGCGTGCTGATTTTGTGGATTACCGGACTAATTTCGATATAGAGCCATTAATCGGCCGGGGAAATGATAGTATTAATAAGATGCTGGCCGTTGATTACCAGACTTTCCTCGTGGATAATAACCTGGTGAAAGTGGACCGGGCCACGATGTCAGTGAGTATTGAAGGGAGAGAGCCGATGTTGGATCATCGGGTCATTGAACTAATCAGCAGGTTGCCATCTGATCTTAAAATCAGGAAAGGGGTTAATAAATATTTATTAAAAAGAATTGTACATAAATACATTCCCAGGGAGTTAATGGATAGGCCCAAGCGCCCTTTTCTTGCTCCATTAACAATATGGTTCAGGGATGAGTTAAAGGAAAAGATGAATGAGTATCTGAACGCGGAAAAATTAGGTGAGCACGGTTTTTTTAATATAGATGTTATTATTAAACTCAGGGATAAATACCAGTCAGGAGAGAAGATCAATTATCAGAAATTATGGAATGTAATGGTATTCCAGCTTTGGTATGAAAGATGGATGTAGTAAAACTGAAATCTAATGGGAGCAAAAACTAAAATAAAAGTATTGGAAGCCATTTATCAGGGAAATATTGGTGGAGGGGAAAGCCATGTATTGGGCTTAATAGATGAACTGGACAGATCCCGGTTCGAGCCGGTGGTGCTTTCTTTCACAAAAGGCCAAATGCTGGAAAAGATAAGGGAAAAAGGGGTTAGAAATTGTGTGCTTCCTTCAACTGCCTCATTTGATATAAAAAAATGGTGGCGGGTGAGGGCCTTGATAAAAAATGAAGAAATTGACCTAATACATGTACATGGTACTAAAGCTGCCCTCAATCTTTTGTGGGCAGCCAAATCCCTTCGGGTCCCATTGATATATACGGTGCATGGCTGGTCCTTTCATGACGATCAGTCGCCGGTAAAAAAAAGACTTAGGGTACTAACTGAAAAATTTCTGACCGAGCGGATGGATCAGAATATTTCAGTATCCCTGTCCAACCAGGTTAGGGGAAAAAAGCAAATCCGCACTTTTGAGTCAGTAGTCATTAACAATGGCATTGACCTGCGGAAATTCAATCCGCGTCGGAATGATTACGCGGATATCCGGCACGAACTTAATATACCTTCAGAGGTCACCCTGGTCAGTTATATTGTCCGCATTACGAGGCAGAAGAACCCTTTCGTAATGATTAAAGCTTTTGCGAAAACGTTGGAAAAAAGCAGGAATATAAGGCTCCTGGTAGTGGGAGATGGAGAATTGAAGGAACCTGTTATCCGGATGGCTAAAGAATTATTGCTGCAGGATCATGTTATTTTTCAGCCTTTCCGGGAAGATATACCTGCTATCCTGAAAGCTACAGATATTTATTGTCTGCCCTCACTTTGGGAGGGGCTTTCCATTGGATTGCTGGAAGCCATGGCCATGGGGAACGCGATAATAGCAAGCAGGGTAGATGGCTCGAAAGAAATCATTCAGCATGGCAGGAATGGGATATTTATTGATCCGGAACAACCGGAGCAACTTGCAAATGCTATTTTGTTGCTGCATCAGGATCAGGCATTCAGACAACAATTGCAGCAGGCGGCTATTCAAACCATTGAGGGGAGGTTTAATACAACGATGATGACCAGGGGAATGGAAGCGGTATACCTGAACGCATTATGCAAAAAAGGATTGGATGGGTTCAGTATAGCCGTTAAAAAGACGAATCCTTCTCTGCGATTAGATGAAGGTGCAAACAGGCACCGGAACGAAGGCATTATTCTATGACAATTATCCTGCCCGCTAGCTATGCCGGTTTTACAACTATCCTACCGGTATAATCAATTCTTGTTAGCAACAGTTGCTCTTTCTTTTCTGAAAAATAATTGTCAGTAGCATCTTTTGCTCCTTTCCAGTGGCCATAATCATCCAGGATCAATACGCCGGTTGCAGAAAGCAGTGGATACAGATGGATGAGTTCATGATAGGTAGATTCATACCAATCCGTGTCTAATCTTAGCAAGCTTATTTTAGCAGGGGATTGGGATGGAATGGTATCTTCCACCTTACCCTGGATGAAGAGAATATTTTCCAATGGGTAATTCGTGGAAAATAAATTGACCTTAACCTCGGAAATGCCCGCCAGGCACCATGTTGAATTTTCTTTATCAGGAGCAGTTCCTCTAAGTAGATAATCTGCTGACTCTCCTTTGAAACTGATGTCTTTTTCAGTAGGCTCCGACATTCCTTCATAAGTGTCATAGAGATATATTTTTTTGTCTGTACAACCGAATTTTAACAGGGAATGGGCAATCATCATAGCGCTTCCGCCTTTCCATACGCCACATTCTACTATGTCTCCGGGCATTTTATTATGAACAATATACTCTATTGATTTATACAATGCATACATTCTTTCAATAGTTGTCATTGTATAGGGCTGGCAAAGGGCATACAGCTCCTTAAATTCTGCTTCCATATCGGGATACAGGAAAATGTCATGCGAATTATTCTGCTTGCTGATCTCATATCCCATGCCCTTTAGCGTTTTTTTTATAATTGTTTTGAT
>JANWIY010000011.1 GCA_025449645.1 Chitinophagaceae bacterium
CTCGCCCTTGCACTCGTCAGCCTCTTCTTGCCCGCATTCAACATATTGACTGGAAAAGAAATTACGGTTCCATACCAGCAATCTGTCTTTTGGCTGGTCATGCTGGGCCTGACCCTGCTCACAGGAATTTTCTCCGGCAGTTATCCGGCTTTTTTCCTTTCCGCATTTAATCCCATCCAGGTATTGAAAGGGACGCTCAAACCCGGGTCAGGTGTTGTATGGTTTAGAAAAGGTCTTGTCGTGTTTCAATTTGTGCTCTCGATCATACTCATCATTTCCACGATGCTCATCTCCCGGCAAATACGTTTCGTACAAACCACTAACCTGGGCTATGACAGGGAAAACCTCCTTTATATTCCTATTGAAGGAAACCTGCCTAACAAA
Source organism: Chitinophagaceae bacterium (assembly GCA_025449645.1). Taxonomy (GTDB): domain Bacteria; phylum Bacteroidota; class Bacteroidia; order Chitinophagales; family Chitinophagaceae; genus Puia. Next base: position 385 of record JANWIY010000011.1, read on the forward strand.
CTGGATGTTTTCAATGCGGAAGCTTTGCGCATGCCGGGAGTAAAGGATGTCAGTGCGATTACAGAAGACCCGACGGAGATGAACAATGGCACACTCTCTATTGGATGGACAGGCAAAGATCCAAACGAACATACCCGCTTCATCCATGATGCTATCGGTCCGGATTTCATGCGCACGATGAAAATTCAAATGGAAGCAGGTCGTGATTTCTTTCGACCTTACGATTCGCTCGGCTGCATACTGAATGAGACTGCCGTGGTCAAAATGGGATATAAGGATCCGGTTGGAAAGCCCGTGTATTTCGGTACCACGCAAAGAAACATAGTGGGCGTTGTGCATGACTTCCACTTTCGATCCCTGCATGATCCCATTCAACCTCTTGTTTTGCTCATGGGCCAAAATTCCCAGTTCTCCACAATACTCGTTCGCACCCAGCCCGGAGAAACCAAAGAAGCGCTTGCAAGTCTTAAAAAATTATGCAGAGCATTGAACTCTGCATTTCCGTTTACCTACAAGTTTTCCGATTTGGAATATGCAAGGCTTTACAAAAGCGAAGAGATCACCGGAAGCCTTTCAATAATCTTCGCCGCCTTAGCCATTCTCATCTCCTGTTTGGGTCTCCTTGGATTGTCCATCTTCACGGCCCAACAGCGAACCAGGGAAATCAGTATCCGCAAACTATTGGGCGCAAGTATGTCCACGCTATTTGGATTATTATCCGGTGAATTCCTCCTGCTCGTCGGAATTGCCTTTGCCATCGCCGCACCGCTGGGCTGGTGGACCATGCATCACTGGCTGGAGGGTTATGCCTACCGGACGGGCATTCCATGGTGGATATTCGGAATATCCGGATTAATGGCCGTTTTAATTACCCTGGCAACCGTTTGCATACAGGCGATTCAAACGGCAAGCGCGAGTCCGGTGAAGAGTTTGAGATCGGAGTAGAATGGTAGATGGTTGATGGTAGATGGATGATGGACATTGGTGGAGATTAACAATTGAATTCCATCTACCATCTACCATTAATTATCAACCATCAACCAAAATAAATCAAAACCATGATAAAAAACTATTTCCTCATCGCCTGGCGCAACCTGATCAAAAATAAAACCCATTCGCTGATCAATATTGCCGGGTTGTCTATTGGTATGGCGGCTTGTCTGCTAATCCTGCAGTTTGTGAGCTTTGAATTGAGCTACGATCAGTTCAATAAGAACCTCAGCGATATTTACAGGGTATATAACGACCGCTATCAGAACGGGAAGCTGATCCAGCATGGTACGATCACTTATTCGGCTGTTGGGCCGGCAATGAAAGCAGATTTCCCTGAAGTATTAGACAATACGCGCGTTTTTCCCCTCGGATCAATTATCCTGAACGACCAGAATAAGAAAACAGAAGTGAAAGAGTCATTCGCGGCGGACAATGAGTTTCTTTCCATGTTTACTTATCCCCTGTCGGCCGGCGACATGCACACTGCGCTCAGGGATCCCAACGATGTCATTCTTTCTGAGTCCATGGCAAGAAAGATCTTTGGTGTCCGGGACAATCACTTCGAAACCCTGGTCGGAAAAACCGTACAGCTTGCAACCGATTCCCTCCCTTATAAAATAACAGGGATTTGTAAAGACGTTCCGGAAAATTCCCATCTGCAGTTTGATATGCTGGTATCCTATATATCGCTCTACAGCGGTAAATATCCATATAAGGAAGCTGAGTATGATTTCAAAGATTCTGATTTCTGGCATTATATCAAGCTGAAGCATGGAACCGATTACAAGGTCTTTGAAGCAAAGCTGGCTGCATTCAGCGACCGTCATTTCCAGGGAAATAAGGTTTCCGGTACCGTGGAAAAATTTTATCTGCAACCGCTGGGGAAGGCACATCTCTATTCAGATTTTGAATACGAAATCGGGAAAACCGGCAGCGCAACTGCAGTATGGGGCATGCTCATCATTGCAACCCTGATTATTGTGATTGCATGGGTAAACTATATCAATCTCACTACGGCCAAATCCATGGAACGTGCAAAGGAGGTTGGGGTCAGAAAGGTAGCAGGCGCAACCAAACAACAACTGATCAGGCAGTTTCTGACCGAATCAGTCCTGATCAATATGATCGGATTGGCCCTCGCCATCATTATCGTTTTGCTTGTCCAGGATAGTTTTAACAGGCTGGTTCAACACAACCTGTCTTTGTCCTACCTGTTCCATAATGGGCTAAAAGGATTCAATGTGACAACCGCACTATTAGTTCTGATCATTGCAGGAATTTTCATATCCGGTTTTTATCCTGCATTCGTGCTTTCATCATTCAGACCTATTCTCGTACTAAAAGGAAAATTCAGCAGCTCCGGAAAGGGAATTATTCTGCGCAAAGTGCTTGTGGTTGGTCAGTTTGCCGCAACCGTTGCGCTGATTATCGGATCCTTTGTCGTTTACCGGCAGATACAATTTGTGAGCACGCAGGATCTGGGGATGAATCTGAACCGCATCCTCATCATCAAGCCGCCGGTGCTCACTTCTTTTGATTCCACATTTATGGCGCACGAAAATAGTTTTAAGAATGAGCTCAGTCAATTGCCCCATATATCCGGAGCCGCAACCGCCGAAAGGGTTGCGGGTGATGAATTGGGAAGGGCCTTTAAAGTATCCAGAACAGACCGGAACCAGAACGATCAATACACATTCAGGCGTCTTGGGATAGATGACAAATTTCTTGACCTGTATGGAGTGAAAATAGTGGCGGGTAGAAATTTTTCATCAACAGATTATAACGCCGATTACGGCAAATTGCATAATATAATGCTCACTGAAGCGGCGGTGAAATTGCTTGGGTTCAGTTCAGATGAAGATGCTCTTGGTAAAGTCATCAACGTTTATGACAAAAAATGGGATATCATCGGTGTCACACGCGACTTTCACCAGAAATCCCTGCACTATCCGATAGAGGCTACTATGCTGCTGCCTACCTATGGCACGTACAACCCCATCTCCGTGAAGGTAAATACCCGGAACCTGCCAACCACCATTGAAGCCATCAAAAAGAAGTATGCCAGTTTTTTCCCTGGAAATCTATTTGATTATTATTTTTTGGATGAAAAATTCAACGAACAATACAAGAACGATATTTTATTCGGAGAGATATTCAGTTTATTCGCGGCATTTGCGATTTTCATTGCCTGCCTGGGATTGCTGGGACTCTCCCTGTTCGCAACGGCCCAGCGCACCAAGGAAATCGGCGTTCGTAAAGTACTTGGGGCTTCAGTTCGCAATATCATTTTATTGCTGTCGGCAGATTTTCTCTGGTTAATCCTCATAGCATTTCTGATTGCGTCGCCCGTAGCCTGGTTTGTCATGCACAACTGGCTGCAGAATTTTGCCTACCGCATCACATTCAGCTGGTGGATCTTCCCGGCAGCCGGACTGCTTGCCCTTGTGATCGCCATGGCCACGATCAGCTTCCAGTCTATAAAGGCAGCAGGAATGAATCCGGTGAAGAGCCTGAGGACGGAATGAGATAATTTGAAAATGTTTTGCCTCGGAAGCGAAAAATAAAAACTTCCGGGTGCGATTCACCTATTCTTCTTAATGTCATTTCCAATGAATGGACGCAAACTGCGGGGCTAAGCACCAGTTTCGGCTATGGTATCAAATTTACAACCAACGACAAATACCAAATCATCGATTTCAGAGGCCTCACTTTTCGGAAAAATAGATAATACTCAATATTGGATGGACCCGGATCCCCGGGTGTTTACAATTAATGCTTAACTCTTAAATACTTCAAAGCCGCATCCATGATAGGATCCTGGTCACCTGTGACCGACTCAACCGTCTTTTTTACGGGAATATCTATTTTGATGCCGGTTCCCTGGGTCGGGCGCTTGTCGGGATAATAGATCCCATAGCCCGAATAAGAAATATTTAATTCCCCTCCAATGGGTATGGATGTCAGAACACCATCCGTTCCTGCCGTCTGACTCCCAATTGTTACTGCGCCGGGGATGGTCTGTAGAACCATGCATGAATATTCGCCCTGGCTTTGGGTTCTTTCATCGGCAAGAATTACCACTTTTCCCTTATAAGCATGATCATTAGTATGGCCGATTTCAGGAGATGGCTTCCACTGAAATAAACCGGGGAAATCAGGTATGGCGATGGATGAATAATTTATTATTTCTGGTCTGCTAAGGAAGGGGTCCGAAATATAAATGAAAGCATCATTCTGCGGGTAATTCCTGACGTCAAAAATGACTGCCTTCGCCTGGTTGATCATGTATTTTAATGTGTCCAGGTTTCCCTTCCAAATTTGCGCAGCATAAATGACGAGAAGCGAATCGTCCAATTTTTTGTATCCAGCATTATTAAAAGTATAATTGGTCTGTACTCCCCAATCCCTTTTTGAGCTCAGGATGGTTGGGACGGTTGTATTAAAAATATGGGTTCCCCTTTTTATGGTCAGCCTGGCGGAGGGAGCTTGCCCGTCCAACAGGTTCCAGCTTAAAAAGTGATCCTGCCCCACCTCATTGGATGCCGGCATATATTTTCTCCGGTCATCAATTAAATTCTTAACGTCTTCATTATTCATTTTCAGAATAATATCCCCTCTGCGAAGGTTGAATCCTTTTTCAATGGCATCATTTTCCGGCTTCCTTATAAATATCTTTCCATCAAAAATTTCATAGTAAAAGGGCACCCTGTATCCGCCAAAGATTAAATCCTGGATCAGGCCGGGATGGCCGGACAGGATCACACCTGCGTGGCCATCATGGAGCGACTTACTCAATTCGAGTAAAGTCTTATAATAAGATAAGGAATCATCCGAGTGAATGATGCGGGGAATAAATTTTCCAAGAACAGTGTCCCAATCATCAGTAAGGTATTTATAAGGGGCAAAATAGTTTATGATGTTCCAGAAGCGTGCGAGGAATAAGAGGCGGTAGGTCGAATCAGGGAATCCTAAATTTTCATAGTGGTTCTCCCCGCTGAAATCGGCAGTCTGGCCCACAATCTTTATGTATTTATTGTCGCCCTGGTTTTTATTTTCATAAATGAATTCCAACCTTCCCTTAACCTGATCACTAAGCCATTTTGATTGTTTGATCCAGTCATTATTTATTTTGTTGTACGCACAGAGACTATCCGGAGCCGGTTTGGCGCTGATCTTTTCAACAGGGCCGGCTGCTTCTAATAAAGCTAAGATCTGGTCATTAAATTCAGCAATCGATCCGGCACTCCCTATGTTTTTTGCATTACTTATAAATACTGAATCCCAATTGTTTTTGCCTGAGGCAACGCCCGGATGATAATATTTTAAAAACCCCCAGACCTTAGTGAAAATTCCGATCTTCTGATATTTGGTTTGAGCGGAAACCTGAATGGCTGAACATAAAAAAATCAGGCCCGGGACCAGGGATCTGAAAGCATTAAGGTTTGACATTGCTTTATTACCTGAGGTGAAGAAAAAAATTGCTCTTTCGTCTGGCAAAAACTGCACTATCCTATAAAGAAAAATGAACCTATTATCTTAATCGGGTGGCCCACCGCAAGGGACAACAGGGAAGCTCAATTAATAACCCGCCCCGATCATATTATCACACTTATAAGCGCTGCAGCCAGTCCAATAAGCGCGGCATAGAGCGTAATGCGGTTTCCTTTACGCCGGTCCTTTTGCCTGGATGCTTCTTCTGTGACCTGCTTAACCGTTCCGGGAGCGCCAAAATTAAAAATGCCTTTATTAGCAAAGCCGGAGCAGAAATGGGCCCGGGCCTGTAAAAAACCTGAAGCCGACATCATCGCAGGGAAGAAGACGAGGAGCCGCCACCAGTGATTCACCTTATACCAGATCAGCACTGCAATCAACAATACTGTAATCACCAGGGTGATCCATCCAAAATTTCTTCGCCTCGAGATCTCCGCATGACCGATATTACAAACTCCCGGAATATATTCTACTTTTTCTGTTTCAGCCATGGTCTGCTCATTTTATTGTTAATTTCCTTGAGCCAATTGCCAGGTTAGCACACAAGCTTAATTTTATACAACTTAACGCACAAGGCTAACTTTATACATCATTTTTGAAGCGGGCGGTCAATCAGTACCTGTTCAAGCGCAAAATTAAAATAATAGGAGTTCATGGAACAAAACAATAGTGAAAAGAAAACAGCGCTGTTGGTAATGGATGTTCAGCAAGCGACAATAAAAATGCTCGGGGATAATGCATCATTTACGGAGTCCATTAACAGGGCAATACAAACGGCGAGGGCGGCTGAAATCCCTGTAATATACGTAGTGGTCGGGTTCAGAAAAGGATATCCAGACGCCAGCCCGAATAACAAATCTTTCACTATCATCAGGCAGAATCCGGCCATGTCATTTGACACGGAAGAAGCATCCCGGGTGCATGAATCCGTGGCGCCGCAGCCCGGCGATATGAAAATAATCAAAAAGCGTGTGAGTGCATTTACCGGGAGCGATCTGGAAGTGGTTTTACGATCGCTGGGAATATCCCATATCGTGCTCACGGGCATTGCCACGAGCGGTGTTGTGCTATCCACCCTGCGTGAAGCCGCAGATAAAGATTATGTTATCACCGTACTTTCCGATTGTTGTGCCGACAGGGATGAGGAAGTTCATCGTGTGCTAATAACCAAGATTTTCCCGAGACAGGCAGAAGTAATAAAAGCCAGTGACTGGAATCCAAAACCCTAATCAGGCTCAACGAATGGAAATTCCATCCACCATCAACCATCAACCACTCTCACGGTTGCTCAATAATCCCGTTCTTCACCGCATACATTACCAAACCGGCCATTGACCTTGCGCCGGTCTTTGTTTTGAGCTTATCGCGGATGGCTTCCACAGTGCGGGGGCTGATGTCCACCAGGTCGGCGATCTCCTTGGTCGTTTTTTCTTCACACATCATTTTGAGGATGGCGGTTTCCTTCTCGGTGAGGTTGGCCTCCTGTGGCGCTGCAGCTTCCGTACGACGTGTGCGCAGGCCGCTCAGCAGGGCCTTGTTGGTTAGCTCATTGAAATAGAATTCCTGTTCGTAGCAGGTTTTAATGGCCATATAGATATTCTCCGAATCAGAATTTTTAGTGAGATAGGAATTGGCCCCGATCTCCATGAGTTTCGAGATCATGGAATGATCGTTGTGCATGGAAAGGATGATCACTTTAATCTGGGGATAGAGCTTGCGGATTTCAGGAAGGGCAGCGATGCCATCCATGATGGGCATATGAATATCGAGCAGGATCACATCCGGCTCCATATGCTTAAGCAGGTTGAGGAGCTGCATGCCATTGTCGGCTTCGGCTATGAGTTCCACATCTTTCTTGACGGACAAAGCGGATTTCACACCCGCGCGGAACAGGGTATGGTCGTCTGCGATGATGACTTTTATAGTATGATCAGTGTCCGGTTTTTTCATAAGGCGACAAATTTAAGCCAGGGTATGGAAATATTGCTAAAATTGGATAAAAAAGGCGATAGTTACTATAGGGATATTACGAAATTAAATGATTTCGGATAATACGAAGAACTAAAATCTACCATGTTGATTTACGGTAAGTTGTCGGAGAAGCCCCATGGGTCCATGGGAAACCTACGAGAGGCCCCGTAAAACCCGAACTGTAAAAAATGCGCATTCCTGCTCTAGGTGTGTTAGTTGTACACCTATAAATTTGTTTTCAAGTTGATTGACAGGAATAAGCGACCTGAAAGATCCAATGTCCGAAGAATACCGTCCATTAAAGAGTTTCCAATATCCACTGAAATCCGAGCGAAGTCCAATGTCAATCAACTTCTTTTGCTGATTATTCGCGTTTTGCTTGAAATACCCGGCACCTGCCGCTGTAAACCGGTCGAACGAACTAGCCTGTGAAAAACCCGGAAGGCCTGTTCCAATACCTCTGAAACCTTATCTGTCTGTTGTTGGGCTTAATTTTATTTGCCTGCTTTTTTGTGTGATTGATTTGAGGTTGAAAACAAAAAAGCAGGCTTTATTTTACTCCTAACCTAGGGGTATTTGCTTATGGAGTATTAATATCCCCTATATACGAAATAAATAATCTCAAAAAAGGGTTTTTTCCCGTTCTTCTTCATTTAAATGTTCATATATTTTCGTATCCCCCTTGAACGATTGGGGTTATATGAACAACACCATTTTCACCAGCCACTACCTGACTGATTGGATCCTTACAGCTACCACTTTGGTTAGTTTTGTGATCAGCTGGAAATTTCGTGCACACAAGCAGCTATTTCTTATTCGGATTTATATAGCAGCATCCTTGTTTGTGGATATTCTCTCGTCTGTAACGGAATTATTATATCCTGAAAGTAAGGTATGTGGCGAAATATACAATGGCACGATTAATTTTTATTCTCTTCTTGAGATTTCGATAATATACATGTTTATTAGCACCATTACCCTAGGAAAAAGGACTCGAAAATGCATGAAGATCCTCTATCTGATTTATATTTTAGTTTGTGCCATTCTTTGGATTTATTTTCCTCACGCAATTATATTGAATATTCACCACCTATACTCATTTGAAGGTGTATTGATTACTGCGATATGCCTTTTGTATTTCTTTGAATTAATCCAAAATGATTTTCATACGGATATACTTGAGAATCCTCAGTTCATCATTATCTGTGGGATATTATTTTATTTCAGCACGACTGTTCCCTATTATTTTACTTCTACCAGCCTATTAGAAATTTCTCCCTCATTCCGGCTTATTTATGATTGCGCCAATTACCTTTTTTATACGATTTTATTCTTATCAATTATAAAAGCCTTCCTATGCCCTATTCCCATACAGAAGTAATCATATTTCTAATAATAATAACTGCATTTATTTTTGTCATGGTGGTCTTTATAATAATGATCCTAGTTTTACTACAAAAAAAACAACAGGGCTATCATTCGAATCTCAAAGCCGTAAAATATTTCTACGATAAGGAATTGTATAAAGCGCAGCTGGAAATACAAGAGCAAACTTTTTTAGAAATTTCCAGAGAGATACACGACAATGTTGGCCAGTTTCTTTCCCTGGCCAAATTAAGTCTCGCTACCCTCGATTTGAAAACGCCCGAAGCTGCAAAAGAAGGTATTGACGAAATATCAGAAATATTGGAAAAAGCCCTTGAAGATCTCAGAGATA
>JANWIY010000012.1 GCA_025449645.1 Chitinophagaceae bacterium
AAAATTTCGGATAGGTATAAAAAAGTTTTTCCGGATTGGGCAGACGAAAAATTATTTTACCCGACCGGCTATCCAGTATGTCCAGGAATGATTGTGCCATTTCATTATACTCAACGGCCGCAATCCATTTACCGTCCGGAGAAATATCCGGAGAAAAGTATTTTGATTTACTGGTTACCCTGGTATCCTTCCGGGAGTGAAGGTCCAGCATACGGATTACTGAATAATCCCGCCAGCCCCAGCGCAGGTCTGGCTCATAAGCTGCATAAACTATCTGCCCGTTCCGGTACGAAAACTGGTCGTCGCCGGAAACCGCGCGGTACCTGATGGGTTCTTCCTTTCGTGTAACCGGATCCAGCTGCATGTACCTCGGTGGTTTGCGATAGGAGGATTTCAGAAAAACCAGGCGGCCTGAATCGATGAACTGCGGAAACGTTTCGTCGGCCGTAAAATGCGCATGCTGATGACCGTAAACTGCATTGGGATCCTGATATGCTGTCGGAGGCAATTGGTCACGGAAATAAGCCAATGCATTTTCCCGGTATTGGTAATAAGAAATACCAGCATGACGATGAATGGCTTTCTGGAGCGGATAAAATAATCCCTTGAACGCAGCGGCATCCACAGCGGTTTTTCTCCAGAAATCATCGCCGTATTTCTCCCTTCCGTAAGCCACCATCATGTACCCCAGGGGATAATGATCTGGTGTATAATCCCGGAGGGAACCATTACGCAACTTCATCCAGGAATAATTTTTCCCGGCAAGCCACAAAGAAAAATACGGAGTAATAAACAAAGGAAGGCGTCCGCGACCCTGCAGGCTAACCAGTGTCTCCTGGTAAACCGCATCTCCTTCCCAGAACCAGTTGGGGACCGCCAGGTTATTTGCGAGGGCCAATCCCTCTTCACCAAAAAGATAATAAAAGGTCATTGAAAGCCCAACCCTGAAATTATTGAACTGCTGCACATGACGGTATTAATGAATCGCAAGGGTTTGATGCCATGGAAGGCTACCAAGTTCAAAACTATTTTGGGAAGGGGTAAGCTGAAACTCGCTGCGGAAAGGTGCAAGTTGCACATAAGCGTTGGAAACCGTGGTCAGATTATGAAAAACAATGTCAATCCGGTGTCTGCGCTGACCCAGGGTGGGCAGCGTACTATCATTTAAGGCAGAAACAAGAAAAGCCACGTCGTCTGCTTCTTTATTCAATCCATCGGGAAAAATGATCCGCGCCGGAATGATGTTGATTTGCTCCCATTTAACAGAGGGTGGAGTTCCCCCGAAGATCTGTGCTTTGGATTCAAGGTCCGTAAAAAAAAGGAACAGCGGGAGAAGATGATAAATCCGGATCATCCGAAATGGGTTTCTGGAATGAAAATTGAAATTAACAGATAACCCTGGAAGAAAAAATTATGATAAATTCCTATAACTTCGGGTTAACGACATGAAAGTAAAGTCGCGTTTATTTTCCCTTTCTATCAACCTGGATTCCCTGATTGCTGCTGCTATCGGATTCACCATCATCCAGGTTTTTTCAAAACACAGCGGAATCGGTATATCACCGGACTCTGTAACCTATATCAGTTCAGCCAGGCATCTGCTGGAAGGGAAGGGATTCCTGGCATTCGACAATATGCCGGTGGTTGATTTTCCTGCGGGCTATCCGTTTTTCCTGGCAATTCTTTCATTTTTAACGAAGCTGGACCCGCTCCAATATGGCCAATTATTAAACGGATTTCTATTTGGAATATTGATTTACCTGTGCGGGACCGTTATGAATGGTTTTTACCATACTTCGAAATGGTATAAACGGGTTCTGCTGAGCTGTTTTGTATTCAGCGCGGCGCTGCTCGAGGTATATTCCATGTTATGGTCGGAGACACTTTTTCTGGTACTGCTTATTTTATTCAGCATTACTATGAAAAAATATCTTATGCTCCTGACGGAAAAATGGTTGTTCATCAGTGCGATCCTGGTATCGCTGGCCTGTGTTACGCGTTATGCTGCGATCGTGCTGGTGGGGATAGGCCTCTTCCTGATATTTTTTGAAGGTAAACTCTCCTGGGGCAGGCGCATCCGTCACTGCCTGTATTTTGGATCCGTTTCCTTATTGTTGCTCGCGGTCAATCTGATCCGGAATGAAAAAATCCTGCATCTTGCAACCGGGGCACGACAGAAGAGTACAAGTTCCCTGCTGAAAAACATGGAATATTTTGGCGGAGTCCTTAGCGATTGGCTTTCAATAAACAGAATACCCTGGCTTTCCGTTTTCATGACATGCGCGGTTCTGTTCATTTTCCTGGTGGCCATGCTATGGTGCTATTTCAGGAGAAAAAAACGGCGCCGTTATGAATATATTCTCGCAGCAACGGGCCTTTTTTATTGTCTTTTCATGCTGGTTTCAGCAACTATTTCACGATACGAACAATTTACGAGTCGCCTGCTGGCGCCGATGTTTATTCCCCTGCTCTGTAGCATGAGTTTCTGGCTGCCATCCCTTCTTGCAAGAAAAAAGAAGCCGGTCAAATTCATATATCTCGGCATTTCCATGTGCGTTGCAGGATTTTTCCAGTATATTCAATTATCTGAAGCTTACGAGACTTATGACGGCGTTAAAGATGCGGGCATTCCGGGATACACCGAAGATCCGCTTCCCCAGTCGGAGATCGTCCGGTTCATTGAACAATATAAACCACAATTCAAGCCGGGCTACCAGATCTATTCCAATGCAGGAGACGCTTTTTATTTTTTTACGGGGCTTTCAGCGAAACTGCTGCCCCAGCGGGTGTTTCCTGATCAGATCAGGAAATATTACCTTGGGAAAAATGATTACCTGATCTGGTTTAATGACGTTGATAATCCTGACTTAATAGATGAAAAATCGGCCGTGCAGAATAAAAGTATGGTCCTGATCAGGAAATTTCCCACAGGGGACGTATTTGTAACTCCGGATTCCGCTTTATCACCAATCCATTAAGGAAGAAAACTTATAATGGCCGCAGCCAGATGTTCCGGTAACTAATGGGCTCGCTCTTGTCACCATGGGCCTGCAGCTTGATTGGAGCCGGTCCGTGTTTTTTATAAAAGGGTTTGCCTATGTATAAGGTCTGTCCTTTTAATTCAAAGTTATTTTGCACCAATACCCCGTTCAGGAATACGGTTACGCGAGCGGGGGATTCAAGCGTTCCGTCTTCTTTAAACCTTGGAGCCGTCCAAACAACATCATAAGACTGCCATTCTCCGGGTTTCCGGCATGGATTTACGAGTGGAATACCCTGTTTGTAAATGCTGCCGGCCTGTCCGTTTACATAGGTTGTATTATTATAACTGTCAAGCACCTGCAATTCATATCCCTGGTCCCCCTCATTTCCGACACAAGCCAGGAAAATACCGCTGTTCCCGCGAGCCTGTCCGGAACCGGTGATATTTTCAGGAATACGATATTCCGCGTGAAGCTGATAATCGGTAAATGACTGCCGGGTGACAATACCGCCGGCATGCTTGTCTACCGTGGCAATTCCGTCTTCCACTTTCCATCCGGCCTTCCTGGCTGTATCCGTTCCTTCGGCTCTCCACTGATCCAGGTTTTTTCCGTCAAATAATACGATTGCGTCTGAAGGCGGTTGCCCAACTGTATTGCCAGGAGTTACAATGTTCGGAACAGGCGTGTATACTTCTGTGAGCTTGGGATCTCCCTGTTGATTTTGCGCGTGGATTAAGGAATTCATAGAAAAAAGAAAAAGCAATAAGGTAAAAAATTTTCTGGAGACTAGTGGAGCAATGGTATGCATGTTCAATCTTTTAAATTGAATTCAAGTTAGCATAAATCCAAGAGAAGGTTATTATGTTTTTCGCAATAAGGAATGGGACACCGCTTTTACTGTTCAATATTCACTTCGTGTGCGTACTGACGTTTGAGGGAATCCTTAATACGAATTGTATCCTTTGAAAGGGCTGGAAATTGGAAGTAGACCTTGAAAAAGCTGGAGTCTTTTTGAAACAGGTAGGCTTTGAGATCAAAAGAGATCAGCTGCCGGTATCTTCTTAGTGCATGCGATTTATTGGGCGTTGCGAGAATTACGAACTTATAATCGGTAGAATCTTTACCTGCTGCGTTGTGATGCGCAGAATCCAGCCTGACCATTTTGGCTGAATCACTCTGAAGATTTTTAGTCACCGTGTCCGCAGCCGGTGCGCTGACCGGCGCAGTATTTGCCTCCAGATTATTTGCGGGCACGGGAGAGGCTTTTTTATACATCAGGTAACCGCCCCAGCCAACGATGATGAGTGCAGCGATAATCGCGACGCCCCTCAGCAGGTTACGGTTTTGCGGGAGCTGCAAAGAGGAGACTGGCGGATCGGACTCCTGTCTTTTTTTTCTTGCGTGATCAGCAGAACCCGGAGGATGATTTTCTCTCATCAACGTATGTTCCGCGGGCGAGAAATCAAAATTTCCGGCTTTGTTTTTCGTAATTGTTCCAATGCCTTCCAGGTAAAATGGTTTTCCTATATTCAACATTTCCATGCCGAGGTTCAGATAAGATTCCAGATCGGAAATGGCCAGGGGCTTAATTTTACCAGTATTTTCGCATATGTATGTTATCAGTTCTTTATCCGCTGCAACAATATGTGCATTTTGAAATTGTACTGCATTAGGCAAGGAGAGCAAGGCGTGATCATCCTCCTCGGGCAGCACGATGGATTTGTCAAGCGTAAAAATGCCCACACCTGGCAGCGCAAGCCTTCTGTTTTTGTATAGAAACTGTACTAATAGAAGAGGTATCTTCAAAGCCAAAGGATTCAGATTTTAAAAGTAAATAAACGAACGCGAATTAGCATAAATAATTATATGAAAATTAAAATAAAATATTGAGAACTAGCAATATATCTATATAAACCTCAATTTTTGTTCCAGATTCGGACAGCGGTAAATCCGGGTTTAAATCAGATTTGATTATGCTAAGTGAAGAAGAAGAGGCTTTTATTGAATACTGGAAAGCCAACCGGGAACGGCAAAAAAAGACCATATATCAATTTATTGTCGGGATTCCCGTTGCCCTTTTATTTGTGATTCCTATTGCCATTAATGTTTTTTCAGGCTGGTACAAAAGGGCTGCCATGATGATGCATACCGGTAGTTTTAACCCCGGGGTGCTCCTACTTGCCCTTTTGCTGATAACAGTGTTTATAGCCATTTTTTCCAGAAAATTCCGCTGGGACCAGAACGAACAGCGATATATAGAACTTTTAGCCAAAAAAGAAAAACAGGCTTCTGCTGAAAAAAAATAAACGCTTGCAGCGTTTTCTTTTCATGCCTTGTCTTTCTAATGCATGCAAGTAATTGTATTGCTTGCCGTAACCATCGACTACCTGCAAGACGGACCCTGAACTGATTGTTCGGGGTTTTTTATTGTACTTTTGGGCAAAGTCCTCTTCTTGTCTTACGAGCCCATATCGGTTTTCGACATTTTTAAGATTGGGGTCGGGCCCTCGAGTTCTCACACCCTGGGTCCCTGGCGGGCGGCCCAGTCCTTTATCCGTTCATTGGACAGTAAAGGCCTCCTGTCCGATCTGAAGCGCATACAGGTATTGCTTTATGGCTCTCTGGCCAAAACGGGAAAGGGGCATGGGACCGATATCGCTGTTGAGCTTGGGCTATCCGGGTATGACCCGGTCAAGATTGATACTTCTACAATTCCCGGTATCGTGGACTCAATCAGAGAGGAAAAGACCATTCGGCCTTCCCCTGGTATGCAAATTCCATTTGATCCGCAGACTGATATAGAATTCCTGGTGATGGAGTCTCTTCCCCATCACCCCAACGCGTTGACCTTTCTTGCGGATTTTAAGATTTCTGAACCGCTTGCAGAAACCTACTATTCAATTGGCGGCGGTTTTATTGAAAAAGAAGGGCATGTGCATGTTGCCGCCTCAGCTTCACAACTTCCTTTTCCGATAGATTCGGCAGGTGATCTCCTGCATTGGTGCAGGAAGACGGGCATGGCAATCCATGAGGTGGTCATGGAGAATGAATGTGTATGGCGGGAGGAGCAGGCTGTAAAAAGTGACTTGCTGAATCTTTGGCGGGTGATGAAGGAATGTATGTATAAAGGCTGCCATTCCGAGGGAACGCTTCCCGGAGGCCTGCTGGTACGCCGCCGGGCCGCAGGGTTGAATAAGATATTGATTGATGGAAGGTCCTATAACAACTATGAAGAATGGGTAGAAGCGATCCGCAGGGGCGGAAAGGATTTCAAATATATCCTTGACTGGGTGAGCTGTTTTGCACTGGCTGTAAACGAAGAGAATGCTTCTTTCGGTAAGGTAGTCACAGCGCCCACGAATGGAGCTGCCGGTGTAATCCCTGCGGTTTTACAATATTTCATCTGTTTCTGCGGGAGCACAGATGAAATGATTGTTGATTTTCTACTCACTGCGGGAGAAATCGGAAGCATATTTAAGAAAGGAGCAACCCTTTCAGCAGCCATGGGAGGCTGCCAGGCTGAGATAGGTGTATCCTCGGCAATGGCTGCGGCGGCTCTTACTGAAGCACTCGGGGGAATTCAGAGACAAACCCTGATGGCAGCCGAGATTGCCATGGAGCATCACCTCGGACTTACCTGCGATCCCATCGGAGGGCTTGTACAGATTCCCTGCATTGAACGTAACACGATGGGTGCGATCAAAGCCATTACCGCTTCACAGCTGGCACTTCAGAGCAAGCCGGATTTTGCAAAGGTTTCCCTGGATGCAGTAATCCGGACCATGTGGGATACAGCACTCGACATGAATAGTAAATACAAAGAAACAGCCGACGGCGGACTGGCCGTGCATATTCCGATTAGTTTGAGCGAATGCTGATGGGAGACGTATGCCTTTGCTCTCAAGTTTATATTTTCATGCTTAAAAATACTTCGATCAGGGTTGCAGACAAAAAGGATCTGGAAACTGTTCAATCACTTGCGCAAAGAATCTGGCCGCGGGCATATAGTTCCATACTCGGTCCGGGACAGATTGATTATATGCTGAAGCTGATTTACAGCATTGAGTCGCTCACCCTTCAATTCGAAGAACAGCATCAGGTATTCCTGATTCTTTATCATGAATCGAATCCTTGCGGATTTGCATCCTATTCAGCATATGATGAAGGGGAAAGGTGGAAGCTTCATAAAATTTATGTTGATCCTGTCCTGCAGGGAAAAGGTCTGGGTAAGTTCCTGTTAAACGAAGTTATTACCCGCGTAAAAATCGCCGGGGGAAAGTTCTTGTTACTGAATGTGAACCGACACAATAAGGCCAGAAACTTTTATGAAACGCAGGGATTCCATGTAACCGGAGAAGAGGATATCGATATTGGTGAGGGGTATTTTATGAATGATTTTGTAATGGAGATCTGTTTGGTTGATGGTTGATAGTTGATCGTTGATATATCAACCATCATCCAATTTGCAGGTTCATTTGAATAATAAGATTAATTGAATGGCCAGAAAACCGCCATTGAGATAAACCAATGCGCGGGGAATTTCATTGAGCGGTTTGTTATTTAACTTTCTTATCAATAACCATACATTCACAACCATGTTAAAAATAAAAGAAAGAAAAAACCCCATTACAATGAGCAGTGACGCGAGGCCGGCATTAATGGGATGCCGCATCCAAAGGATTGCGATGGCGAGAAGAAAACACAGGTTACAAATAAAAGCCGAACGGTTCAACATCCTGAGCAGAGCCATGGTTCAAAAATCTAAATTTCTGCTTAAAATACCATTATTTTGTGGGATTAATCATTTTGAACTGTATGAATTCACAGCTCCTTAAAAAAACGGTCCCGCATATCATTGCTATAGTTGTGTTTCTAGCTGTGGCGATGTTATATAACAGACCTGCTTTGCAGGGAAAGGTCCTGGAACAATCTGATGTGATCCAATATAATGGAATGGCTCAGCAATCAAAAGAATTCAAGGCAAAATATGGACATTTCCCTTTGTGGATGGAAAGTGCATTCAGCGGTATGCCGGCTTATAATATTGCGTTGGAAGGCACGTCTGCAATAACGATCGGATATTTTTATTATTTATTCAATCTTGGATTGCCCAAGCCGATTTTTTTCTTTTTTACCGCCTGCGTTTGTTTTTATATTTTAACTCAGGTATTCAAACTCAACAGTTTTCTCGGGGTACTCGGGTCGATTGCGTATGCCTACGCAACATTTGATCCTATCCTGGTGGCCGTCGGTCATGATTCCGAGATCCAGGCAATAAGTTATCTGCCGGCCGTGATTGCAGGCGTGTTGCTTATCCTTCAGGGCAGGTATTTGTGGGGCGCGGCCTTAACCACGCTGATGTTTGGAATACAGGTCAGCACGCAGCACCTGCAGGTAATTTATTATACTGGAATCATTACCGGATTTATCATTGTTGCTTACCTGATCAGTTCATGGAAAGAAAAAAAGCCAAAGCAGCATATTATTTCACTCATCATAGTTGCAGCATCCCTTTTTGTTGGCTTTATGAATTACGCGCTGGTGATGTTGCCTACCCGGGAATATGCGACTGAAACCATGCGTGGCGGAAAATCAGAATTAACCCAGGTTGATAAAAACAATAAAAGCAAAGGTGGTCTCGATAAGGATTATGCCTTCATGTGGAGTTACGGCATCAAAGAAACGCTCACGCTTTTTGTTCCCGGTATGTCTGGCGGCGGAAGCGGCGGTAAGGAAATAACAGGCGACTCCAGGTTCGCGGACAAATTAGAGGAGATGGGTATTCCGGAGGAAAATGCACTTGGGATGGCGAATTTCAATGCCTACTGGGGAGCCCAGTCAAGAGGAACCAGTGGTCCGGTCTACCTTGGCGCCGTCGTTTGTTTTTTATTCCTGCTCGGAATGGTATTTGTGAAGAGCTGGCACAAATGGTGGATACTTGCAGTAACGGTATTTGCGATCATCCTGTCCTGGGGCAGTAATTTTCCTGCAGTAAATTATTTTCTCTTTGATCACATGCCTTTGTATAATAAGTTCAGGGCGCCTACGATGGCCCTGATCATTCCCCAGTTTACATTTCCTCTGCTCGCAGTGCTTGGTCTTCAGCAATTGATTTATTCCGGCGATCCGAAAGAGATGGTCTGGATCAAATTCAAAAAAGTTTTGTATGCTGCAGCAGGTCTGGCGGTGATCACCCTGGCTGTTTATGTTTTCAGTGATTATAAAGGTGCAAGAGATATTCCCCTCAAGGAAAATTGGTCCAGCAATCTTTTGCAGAGCATAGCAAAGGGGAAACAGCCAACCCCTGAAATGCAACAACAGGCCGGTCAGTTAGCCGCCGGGTTAATGAATGGATTGGAGGATGACAGAAAATCCATTTTTGGTTCTGATATGATCCGGAGTTTTGTTTTTGTATTGATCTCCATCGCGCTGGTGTGGCTCTTTCTAAAAGACCGGATCAAGCCCATTATCCTTCTTTCCTCACTCATCCTGTTGAGTTCTTATGACCTGCTTGCAGAAGGTACAAAATACCTGAACGACGAAACCTATTTGGATCCGGATGTGCTCGAATCTGTATTTGCGCCAACACCAGCCGTCCAAAAAATCAAGGCTGACCCGGAAAAAAATTTCCGTGTGCTGGATGAAACTAGCGGTGATCCTTTCACTGATTCCCATGCCTCTTATTTTTTTAATTCTGTCGGTGGGTATCATCCGGCAAAACTGGCATTGTACGATGATATTATTCAGCGCCAGCTTCTCAAGGGCAATCAGCGGGTATACAATATGCTGAATACAAAATATATTATCCGGAAAGGGGCAGACGGACGGACTGATATTGCGTCGCTCAATCCCGATGCATACGGCCCCTGCTGGCTGGTATCTTCAATAAAATATGTCAATACTTCGGATGAGGAAATGGCGGCTCTGGATAGTGTAAATGTGCGCGATACGGCCATCATACAGAAATCGTTTGAACCCGAAATCCCTTTCCTGCCTGTAAAAGACACTTCAGCAAGCATTCATCTGATCAAAAACGAAAATGATAAAATAAGCTATCAGTTCAATGCAGGAACCAACCAGTTTGCGGTGTTTAGCGAAATTTATTATCCCAAGGGCTGGGACGCATACATCGATGGGAAGAAATCGCCCTTTTGTAAAGTGGATTACGTGCTTCGCGGTATGGCCGTTCCGGCAGGTTCACACACAATTGAATTCCGCTTCGAGCCTCAGTCTTTTATTACCGGAAACCGGATCAGCGTTTGGGCGGCAATAATTACTTATTTGTTGCTGATAGCGGCAATTTGGAGTTTGTTTCGGGGAAAGGAAAAAAAGTTGACGGTTGATGGTTGACGGCCTTTATGTGTGATATCACACCTGAAATCCTTCAAAGGTCAACGGTTAACCGCCAATGATACAGATTCAACCAATTTAAATGAATGTAGTCGCTATTGTTTCCTATCCCTTTCTGCCTGCAAGGTCCGGGGGACAAAAGCTGATCTCTCATTTTTATAAATATTTTTCGAAATACCATCAGGTTACCTGCGTTTCCACGAGGGAAAATGATTCTGGCCTGGCTGACGGATATGTTTTATTGAATATTCTTTCAGACAGCGCCCTGCGGTACATCAATCCTTTTTATTTTTTTCACTTACGGAGGATTATTCGGGATAAGAAGGCAAGCCACCTGATCATTGAGCATCCTTATTATGGCTGGCTGGGCATTCTGCTCAAAAAATTTTGCAGTGTCCGGCTGATCGTACATTCCCACAATATAGAAGGCGAGCGATGGAGAAGTTTGAGAAAGTGGTGGTGGCGCATTTTATGGATTTATGAAAGATACACCCATCGCCACGCAGATTTTAATTTTTTTGTTACCGATTCGGATAAAACATATGCCATCCGCCAATTCGGATTAAAGGCAGATCAATGCCTGACCGTGACGTATGGAATTGAAATCTCCTCCCCTCCTCAGCTTCCGGATCTCATGTCGGCAAAAGACTGTCTGCGTCGTGCGCATTCAATTCCAGCATCAGTTTCCATATTGCTTTTTAATGGAGCTTTTCGTTATGGTCCTAACTTGGAGGCCTTGGAAAACCTGCTCTACCGGCTAAATCCACTATTGCAACAAAATGGATTTGCCTATCGTATCCTGATCTGCGGAATGAATATCCCGGAGAAATTTTTCAGCGAATCTTTTCCCGGCGTTCAGGTGATTGGGTTTATTGACAATTTGGAGACCTACCTGAATGGTTGCGATGTATTCCTGAATCCTGTGGTCCTGGGTGGAGGGATTAAAACAAAACTGGTGGAGGCGCTGGGACACAACCTGAATGCGGTTTCTACAGAAAGTGGTTCCACCGGCATTGACCTCAGCCTGTGCAATGGGAAATTAGTGGTTTGCCCTGATCATGATTGGAATAGTTTTACGGAATCCATCATTCGGCAAGCGGGTATGCAGGCCGATATCAAGCCTGCTTTTTACGATCATTTTTACTGGGGAAATATTGCGCGAAAGGCGGCTGAGTTCATTGAAGTTCGATGAGCCCGGGGGAATGGTTGATGGCATATGGTTGATAGCTGATGGAATTCAGATGCGGATTCGCAAAAAGGATCCATCAACCATCAACTATCAACAACAAAACAAGACGATCAGAAATGCGCAACTACCATTTATCAACTTCTTCCAAATGATCCGATTCGGAAGCGGAAGGTGTCGGAGCGGGCGCAGGCAGGGGGGTCTCATCTTTTACCTCCACTGTTGAAACCTGCGTGGCAGGATCCAGGTAAGGTTCCGTACTACTTGTTTCTCCGTTTTCAACCACCTGATCGTGATTAAATGCATCAAAATCAAAGTCGGGCATCAGGTCTGTTTTTACATAATCCACGGCCTCCGTCAGGGCTTTGATAAACTTATTAAAATCTTCTTTGTAGAGAAAGATCTTGTGACGGTCGTATCCGTCTTCGTTGAATTTTTTACGACTTTCCGTAATCGTCAGATAATAATCATTGCTCCTAGTAGCCCGAACATCAAAGAAATAAGTCCTGCGTTTACCGGCCCTGATCCTCTTGCTGTAAACACTTTCCATTCTTTTATCATTATTCTCGTAAGCCACGTTGGTTGTTTTTAGGTAAATAAATTAAAGAACCACTACAAATATAATATTGTTACAGAACTGGCAAAAATTTCCCCAATATAAAGCAAGGCACGGGTTTTTACGCGAAATAGCGTCAGTCGCGGGTTTGGCCATCTTCACCGGTTTGCTGTTGCTGCTCATACAGGCGGGTATAGTAGCCATTCATGGCCATAAGCCCCGCGTGTGTTCCGGTTTCAACTATCCTACCCTGATCGAGCACGATAATCCGGTCAAATTCAAACAGTGTGAATATGCGGTGTGTTATGATGATTGCAGTTTTCTGTTGCAGGTAGCCGTAAAGCCGGCTTATAATTTCCTTCTCAGTTCTGGCGTCAACTGCGCTAAGACAGTCGTCAAAGATTACAAGTTCATGATCCTTGGACAAAGCCCGGGCTATAGAGATCCGTTGCTTTTGGCCTCCGCTCAAAGTAACTCCGCGCTCTCCGATCATGGTGTCGAACCCGGAAGAAAACTGGAGGATCTCCTGATCAACGCTGGCGAAGCTTGCAGCTTTTCTTGCAGGAGGTTCCGTTTTTTTATCGCTGCCAAATAGAATATTACCGGTCACGGAATCGCTGAAAAGAAAAACATCTTGCGGCACATAGCCGATCTGGCTTCGAAGATTATGGATATCCAGTGTTTTAATATCCTTGCCATCAAGGCGCAACAGGCCGTGGGTAGGGTCATAAAAGCGGAGCAACAATTGCGCAAGGGTGGTCTTTCCGCTGCCGGTTCGCCCGATGACAGCAATTTTTTCTCCTTTACGGATCTTCAGGTTAAAATTTCTAAGCGCATGAATTCCCGTATTGGGATAAATAAAATCTACCTGTTCGAAACTTATATGACCGGTAAGCGGCTGACTTATTGCGTGCGGCGGATTCTGTATCGCCGGAACGGTCTCCAGAAATTCGTTAAGTCTTTTCTGAGAAGCGGAGGCCCGCTGGATCATACTGGCCACCCAGCCAATGGCGCTTACCGGAAAAGTAAGCATGGTTATATATATAATGAATTCAGTAATGGTGCCAAGGTCAGCATGGTGTGTGCCGTGGATCACGTAAAACCCACCGATCATAATTGTCAGCAGGGTGCTGAGTCCGATAATTAGTCCCATGGAAGGGAAATAAATGGCTTCAACTTTGGAAAGGTTGATGGCATTTTTTCTGTATTCTTCGCTGTTAGCGGTAAAAAAACGAATCATTGCGCTCTCCTGAACAAAGGATTTGATCACCCGGATGCCGCTGTAAGACTCCTGTGCATTTGTAGTCAGACTGCTTAATAAGGCCTGGATCCGCTCGCTCCGCTTATGAATTATTGTATTGACCATATAAATGGTCACTGCCAGTATGGGAAGTGGCGCCAACACGTAAAGCGTGAGGAGGGCATCTTTCCGGATCATGAAATAAAGGCTGAAGCCGATGGTGGCGAGCAGGTTGCCCAGGTACATGATGGCAGGCCCGGTATACATTCTTACCCTGCTAACATCTTCCGCCATTCGGCTCATGAGGTCACCCGTGCTATGCGTTTTGTAAAATGCAGTATCCAGCAATTGGTAATGCCTGAATATCTCATTCTTCTGGTCAAACTCTATATGACGGCTCATGACAATGATTGTCTGGCGCATCAGGAACATAAAAATACCGCCGATGACAGCCAGCAATAAAAGGGTGATGCCGCTGAAAGCTATTTTTCTTCCGAAGCTTTGATGAGAAGTATCCAGCTTTCGGATATACTTTTTTACGAGTATGTCGTAATTGGCAGTATCCGACTTCTGGTTTCCGGAAATTTCCTTTGCCTGGGTGGCGGCCACCCTACCAGAACTGACTTTATTCGCCGTTTGTGTTGTCAATTCCCTTTCAACCGTATTCACCACAAAGCCGGTAACCTGAGGCGAGAGTATGCGAAAATAGTTGGAAAGAATGATGAAAAGCATCCCAAGCAAAAGCCTCCACTTATATTTCCAGAAATATTTGTTGACTGCCTTTAAATACTTCAAATGCCCGGTTTTACTCAACCGTAAATTTACATGAATGCAGGCATATTTCTCAAAGTCCGTGGAGGAGTGCCGCTGCGGAAAACTAAACAGCTTCCTGTTCCGTGAGGCCTTCCGGTGTAGAGACCAGCAATGTTCCCTGCAGGTATTTTTCTGCATGCTGACTGGCGTCCAATCCTTCCTCTTCTTCCGCCTGCGTTACGCGCAATGGCAGAATATAGTTGATAAATTTAAATATTCCGTAAGACATGAGAAAGCTGTAAGGGACAACGATCAATAAAGCTTTGACCTGAATCCAGAAAAAAGAAAAATTACCATAGAACCATCCATTGGCGCCACCTGCATTTACAGCTTTGGTTGCAAATATTCCGGTCATCAGCATGCCCACCATCCCGCCGATACCATGGCATGGAAAAACATCCAGGGTATCGTCGAGCTTGGTTTTGGAACGATAATACACGGCTGTATTTGAGATCACGGCCGCCTCGTGTCCAATAAATATGCTTTGAGGAATGGCGACAAAACCCGCCGCAGGCGTTATGGCAACCAGTCCGACGACCGCACCAATGCAGAATCCGAGTACAGAAGGTTTTTTCCCTTTCAATACATCAAAAAACATCCAGGAAAGCCCGGCTGCCGCAGCCGCCGTATTGGTAGTGCCAAATGCTGAAACGGAAAGACTGCTTGCCGCTCCTGCAGAACCCGCATTAAATCCAAACCAGCCAAACCAAAGTAATCCTGTTCCGATCAGTACATATGGAATATTTGCCGGCGGTATTTCCTTATGCTGAATATGGCTTCTTCTCTGTTTAAGCACCATCGCACCCGCAAGGGCCGCGCAACCTGCTGAGATATGAACTACGGTTCCTCCCGCAAAATCCAGGGCGCCCATCTTTGCGAGTATGCCGTCCGGGTGCCAGCTCCAATGCGCCAGGGGTGCATACACCAGGAGTGAAAAAAGTATAATGAATAAAACATAGGAAGTAAAACGAATCCTTTCCGCCACCGCCCCCACCACGAGTCCGGGAGTAATGATCGCAAACATCAATTGAAATAAGGCAAATAATGTAAGCGGTACAGTGGGCATTAGGGTCCAGGGTTGCCCTGAATTAACGCCCTTAAAAAATAAATGTGTACCCGGATTTCCGATCAAACCATGAACACTCTCCCCAAAACAAAGGCTGTATCCGACGATCAGCCAGAGCACGCTGACGATACCGGCTGCAATCAGACTTTTGATCATGGTGGAGATCACATTCTTACGGTGAACCATACCTCCATAAAAAAAAGCCAATCCGGGTGTCATCAGAAATACAAGGGCCGTCGCTACAAGCATCCAGGCAACATCCGCGCTATTATACTTGCCCAAATCAAAATTAACCAGGGATGGCTGGAACATGGCAGCGATAGAAACCAAAACAAGGACTACGAATGGCAATGCAGTTTTTAAAGTAATTTTCTTCATTTTGAGAGAAATTTGAAGATTATTCTTATGTTAAAGGATCGTTAACCCATGCAAAATAAATAAATTAATATAAAAACATATATATAATTTTTTATAATATATATTAAATGAATATTTAAAAGGTTCATTGCCACGCGTTGCTGGATTTTTAAAAGCCCTCCTCGATCATCCATTCCAGATCAGCCATCCTGCAGGTGTGGGATATCGCGAATAATACTAAAATTGAAAGTCTCAGCAGTTGATTCCTATTCTACAAGTGAAGGGAACCGGATATCGGTACTCATTTTTACTTTTTACTTTTTACTTTGAAAAAATAATAAATGTTTAGGGAACGCTTATATTGATTATTTTTAGTTTGATCTTTTTTTTGTTTTTCATTTCAGCCATGATGAAATTTTTTTTTGTTTTTCTGGCCATACTCCCCTGTGTTCCATGTGCTGCTCAATCAGTTGATTCTTCTAATATTTTATTTGATGCCCAATGGCAGTTTTTCAAGGGTGGCGTGGAAAGGGGCCAGGCAGTTACGGTTGATGATTCGCATTGGAGAACCGTTGATCTGCCGCATGACTGGAGTATAGAAGATATCGGTTCAACTGAGTCTCCTTTTGATTCCAATGCCATTAGTCAGGTCGGCGGCGGTTTTACGGTTGGCGGAACCGGCTGGTACCGGAAGAGTTTTTTCATTCCCGCAAACCTCAAAGGAAAAAGTATTCACATTTTATTTGATGGTGTGTATATGAACGCAGATGTATCGCTAAATGGTGAACATATTGGAAATCATCCTTACGGATACACAAGCTTTTGGTATGACCTGACCCCCCTTGTGAAATATGGTGAGAAAAATATGCTGGCAGTCCAGGTCAAGAATGAGGGGCAAAACAGCCGCTGGTATTCAGGATCAGGAATTAACCGGCATGTGTGGATTCAATTTCTTTCTGCTGTCCATTTTGTTCAGTGGGGAACACAGATCAGAAGCACGGAAGCCAATTCCGCAAATGCAAGTGTGCACACAAGTACGGCAATTGAAAATAATACACCGGTCCTTCAATCCATTCAGTTATTGTGCACGGTGCTCGATCCCCATGGAAATGAAACTGCCAGATGGAAAAAAGAAATTCAGATTGGGCAGGGAGCTGTTTATACGGACACAGAAACGATTCAAGTGAACAGGCCACTGTTGTGGTCAACAGATCATCCCCTGCTATATTCCCTTCATACAAAAATCGTTCAGAATCAGGAAACGCTTCAACAGCAGGAAACAGTCTTCGGAATCCGGAGCATTCATTTTGATGCGGAAACAGGATTTTTACTGAATGGCAAACCAATGAAACTAAAGGGCGGCTGTTATCATGATGATAATGGACCGGTAGGTTCCAGGGCCTATGACCGCGCGGAAGAGCGCCGCGTGGAGCTCATGAAAGCCAGTGGTTTCAATGCGATCAGGTGTTCACACAATCCTCCTCCACCAGCATTTCTGAATGCCTGCGACCGGCTGGGTATGCTCGTAGTTGATGAGGCATTCGATATGTGGGAGGAACCGAAAACACCGTATGATTATCATTTATATTTTGATTTGTGGTGGAAGCAGGATATTGAAAGTATGGTGCTGCGGGATCTGAACCATCCTTCCGTAATCATGTGGAGCATTGGCAATGAAATCCCTAACCGTCAAAAACATGAAGTGGTGATTATTGCAAAAAAACTCGCCGCTTATGTTCGGTCTTTGGACGATAGCCGCCCGGTAACTTCGGCAGTGAATGATGTTAAAGAAGACAAAGATCCCTTTTTTGCGACACTGGATATTGCAGGATACAATTACGCCTACACCAGTTATGAACCGGATCATCGCCGTAAACCGGAGCGAATCATGATGGGAACAGAGTCATATGCCCTCGAGGCTTTCGATTATTGGATGCAGGTGGCAGATCATCCTTACGTTATTGGCGACTTTATCTGGACAGGCTTTGACTATATCGGCGAAGCCAGTATCGGTTGGAGAGGGTACATGCAGGAAAAAAGTTTTTACCCCTGGAACCTGGCTTATTGCGGCGACATTGATATCTGCGGCTGGAAGCGCCCGCAATCATATTACCGGGACGTGCTGTGGAATACCGGTAAGCTCTCAATATTTGTGCACCCTCCGGAACCTTCTTTTCCGCTGAACCCGCATATTGAAACCTGGAGTAAGTGGAATTGGGAAGACGTGGTTGCTGACTGGAACTGGATTGGATCTGAAAATAAGCCTTTGAAAGTGGATGTATATTCTTCCTGCGATGAAGTGGAATTAATGTTGAATGGAAAATCAATGGGAAGAAAAGCGACAAACCGGGCCGATAAATATCGCGCATCCTGGGACGTTCCCTGGCAGGCAGGCGAGTTAAAAGCCATTGGTTTCAAAAATAAAAAACAAGTGCAACAGGCCGTGCTTTCCAGTTCAGGAGAACCAGCACAATTGCAGATGGTACCGGACAGAACCGGGATTCAGGCTAACGGACAGGACCTTTGTTATGTTACAATCGAGATTCAGGACAGGGATCATCATTTGAATCCTAAAGCGGATAACCTCATACATTTTTCTGTAGATGGACCAGCCAGCATTGCCGGCGTTGGGAATGCAAATCCGGCGAGCCTGGAAAGCTACCAGTTGCCGAGGAGAAAAGGATGGCGGGGCAAATGCCTGGTCGTTTTAAAGTCCACCGGCCAGGCAGGAAATATTGTACTGCACGCTACTGCGGAAGGCCTGCCTGAGGCCAGCCTGAATATCGTTTCAAGAGCAGAATAACTAAATATTTCTTTTCTTTAATTCCTCCACAGCATGGTTTGCAGCCCGGGCAGTGAAAGCCATAAAAGTGATTGAAGGGTTCTGTGTGCTTGTGGAAACCATGGCCGCACCGTCGGTAACAAAAACATTCGGGCAGTGATGGAACTGATTCCATTTATTCAACAACGAGGTCTTGGGATCCTTTCCCATCCTGCATCCACCCATCTCATGGATATCCAGTCCGGGAGCCTGCTTACTGTCCCGTGTCTGAATATTTTTACATCCACCCACTGTAAGCATTTCTGAAGTCTGGTCCAGAAAATCCTTCAATGATTTTTCATCATTTTCATCGTAATCCACAGAAACAATCAGTTCAGGAATTCCCCAGGCGTCTTTATGTTCGGTGCTTAAGCGCACGTGGTTGGTTTGCTTTGGAATCGTTTCACCCTGCATCATGGCAAATACAAACCAGGGTCCTGCCTCTGTGAGCGCTTCTTTAAATTCAGCACCGACTTCCAATTCGTTTTGAGAAAGATTTCCTGTTCCCCTCCCCGCGCTGAAGTGGACCATATAACCCCGGAGGAATTCCATTTCCTGTTTTTTCACATTCCGGAAATTGGGCATCATGGGTTGTGTTGGACGGCGACCATAATAATATTGATCCATTGGTCCTTCATACGATGCACTTACTGTGCCCCTGTAATTGTGAAAACAGACGAACCTGCCGAGCAAACCGTTGTCATTTCCCAGGCCCTGAGGAAAGCGTGAAGAGATTGAGTTTAACAAAATCAGATTGGAATTCAGGCAGGCCGCGTTGACAAATATGATTTTCGCATAGTAAATGGTTTCCTGCTTGGTATGCGCATCGATCACGCGCACCCCGGTTGCTCTTTGCTTTTTTTCATCGTAAATAATCGAATGAACAACACTATCTGTTCTCATGGTGAGATTTCCGGTTTTTGCCGCCCAGGGAAGTGTTGTGGAATTCGAACTGAAATATCCTCCGTAAGGGCATCCGCGTTCGCACTCGCTCCTGGCCTGGCATGGATTACGGCCCTGTTCGATATGCACAGGCTGTGGCTTGGTCAGATGTGCGCACCTCCCCTGCACCACATGGCGTTCGGAATAATGAAGGTTAATTTTTTCCGCAATTTCTTTTTCAACACAATTCATTTCCCAGGCAGGCAGAAATTCGCCGTCGGGAAGTGTTTCCAGTCCGTCGTGATTACCGCTGATACCGGCAAATTTTTCAACGTGTGAATACCAGGGAGCCATTTCTTCATAACTAACCGGCCATTCCACTGCAAACCCGTCGCGCGCCGGCCCAGCGAAATCAAATTTGCTCCACCTTTGCGTTTGCCTGGCCCAGAGCAGGGACTTCCCCCCCACCTGGTATCCGCGGATCCAGTCAAATGGTTTTTCCTGGATATACGGATGTTCATTGTCCTTTACAAAAAAATGCTGGGAAGCTTCACTGAATGCATAACATCTGCTAACGATGGGATTATTTTCCGTAATGGCAAGCGGCATTTGCCCGCGATGCGGAAAGTCCCATGGATTCTTTGTTGCTGTTGGGTAGTCTTTGAGGTGCACTACATTTCTACCCCTCTCAATGACGAGGGTTTTAAGACCGTGGTCACAAAATTCCTTGGCGGCCCAGCCGCCACTTATACCTGATCCGATAACTATTGCATCGAAGGTTTGTTGCGCTGTGGCACGGTTATTTACCAGAAGGGAATCGCCAGGCATATTAATCGTTTTGAAATGAAAATACAAAAATCTTGTCTTTCAGAGGGATCTATTTTCGAATTTCGTCCGGACTTTTTAAGTCCGGGGCCATCGGGGTGGTGAAAACTTACGTGATTCAGCTTCACGCTGTAAACATGCGGGATATTTTTAATTTAAGCCGGTCTCATGCAACTGTGAATACATTGAATTTATTTCTCTATTCTTGAAATTAAACTTATCTATGCAGTGGAGAACCCCGCAAAACCACAACTAAATCGGTGTATGGGCAGAATTGTATTATGTGTTGATGATGATCCGGATGACAGGGAACTGATCCGTAGCGCTATTTTTAATATCGATCCTGAATATATCGTGGCTTTCTCAACGAATGGCAGGGAGGCAATGAAATTTCTTTTGGATTCCATTGAAACAGAATTACCCTGCCTGATTATCCTGGACATCAATATGCCCATCATGGATGGAAAGCAGACCATATTGGAAATAAAAAAGACTCCGGAACTCAGCCAGATTCCGATTGTGGTTTTCAGTACTTCCAACCATCCATCCGATGAGCGCTTTTGCAAACAAATGGGCGTTGAAATGGTCACCAAGCCCGCCAACCTCAAACAAATCAGCCAGGAAGCCCAAAAACTATTGCATTATTGTCAGGATTGACTCCCCGTCCGGCATTTCAGCGCAAGTGAAAACCTGAGCTTCCACCCTAGCATACCATTTGCATAAGTGAAGCATAACTCTTGCCTTATGCCTTTACAGGAATACAAAAAGAAACGTGTTTTTAACCGGACGCCTGAACCCGAGGCCGGGAAACCCGGTAGCGGTAAATTACAGTTTGTTGTCCAGCAACATCATGCCAGCCACTTGCATTATGATTTCCGCCTGGAGATGGAAGGCGTATTAAAAAGCTGGGCTGTTCCAAAGGGCCCTTCCCTTAACCCGCAGGACAAACGCCTTGCCATGATGGTTGAAGACCATCCTTTTGATTATAAGGATTTTGAAGGGATTATTCCTCAAGGAAACTATGGAGCAGGAAGCGTGATCGTGTGGGACCAGGGTGTGTATGAACCTCTGGTAAAAACCGCCAGTAAAAGGGAGCAGGAAAAGGAGTTGCTAAAGGAACTCAGTTCCGGTTCCTTAAAATTCCGGATGCACGGCAGGAAATTGAAGGGCGAATTTGCCTTAGTACATATCAAAAATCAGCAGAAAGGAAATAATGCCTGGCTGCTTATTAAGCATAATGATGAATATGCTTCTCCTGCTGACATCGGCAACACAGCAAAGTCAGTCCGTTCGGGAAAAACAGTGTTTCAGATGGCAAAGGATAAGCGGGCAAAGGAATGGATCTCGGACAGGCCAAAGACCCGTAAAAAACAAGTTGAAAAACCCGATGTAACAAGAAGGGCCGATGAACCAACGGCCGATATTCATGAATTATTAGAAAAAGGAAAGAAGGCAGCCATTCCCAAAAAAATAAAGCCAATGCTGGCAACCGCGGTTGAGAAACCATTTGACGGGAAAGAATGGTTATTTGAAATTAAGTGGGATGGATATCGTGCCATAACCACTATTCAGCGCGGTAAGGCAAGGATCGAATCAAGGCATAATATTTCCTTTGATGAAAAATTTCTTCCGGTAAAAAACGCCTTGGAAAAATGGCCGGCCCAGGCCGTGATCGACGGCGAAATTGTTGCACTCAGGGCAGACGGTCTTCCTGGTTTTCAGGAGTTGCAGGGATTCTTAAAACAACAGAATGCTGCGGCCCTGGCATATTACGTGTTTGATTTATTGTGGTACCAGGGGAATGATTATACCCAGCTCCCATTAAAAGAAAGAAAGACCATTCTCCAGGCCATTCTTCCTTCCGGTGACAATATTATTAAGTACAGTGATCATGTGGAAGAGGAAGGGATTTCATTTTTTAAGGCAGCCCTTGACAAGGGTCTTGAAGGAGTAATGGCCAAGAAGGCCGATAGTGTTTACACTGAAAACCACCGGAGCAGGAACTGGTTGAAAATTAAGAATAATCAGTTGGTGGAAGCAATTGTATGCGGATTTACAAAGGGACGAAACAGCAGAAAATATTTTGGTGCGGTTATTCTTGGCCGTTATGCCGGAAAGGAATTAAAATATATCGGGCATAGTGGTTCGGGATTTGATGAAAGCACATTAAAAGATTTGCATCTTAAGTTTCAACCGCTGATCACGGAAAAATGCCCGTTCGCCAGGAAACCAAAAACGAACATGCCGGCTACCTGGCTCAGGCCGGAATTGGTTTGCATGGTAAAATATACCGAAGTCACGCAAGATGGAATTCTCCGTCATCCCATCTTTATGGGATTAAGGGAGGATAAGAAAGCGGAGGATGAAAAAAATGTTGCAGTAATAAAACCACCCCACAGCGGCAGAACAAAATATTCTGTTCCGGATAAAAAAAATAAAACCAGGAGGAAAGAACCTACCCTCTACAGAGACCGGGCGGCGTCTATGGTGAAACCGCGAAAGGAATCGGCCCGCAAGCCGGTCAAGGAAAAAAAGAATAAATCAAATTCAAGCGGGCAGAAAACGGGGTTGATCAAGCCGGGCGAGAAACAGGCAGATGTTGTGATCGATCAGCATCCCCTTTCCCTGACCAATCTCACCAAAATCTACTGGCCGCAGGAAAAGATCAGTAAAGGAGAAATGATCAATTACTATTACGCGGTAGCGGAATTTTTAATGCCTTATCTGACAGACCGTCCTCAATCCCTAAATCGTCATCCGAATGGCATTGAGGGAGAAGGCTTTTATCAAAAAAACGTTGGTGACCAGGTTCCTGACTGGGCGAAGACCTACCTGTATAAAAGCGGGAGTGACGGAAAGAACAAGAAATTTCTCGTTGCAACTGATGAAGCCAGCTTGATTTATATGGCAAATTTGGGCTGCATCGAGATCAATCCCTGGCATAGCCGGATTCAGAAGCCAGACAATCCCGACTGGTGTGTGATCGACATTGATCCAGACAAAACAAATACTTTCCAACAGGTGATGGACGTGGCTTTGCAGATCAAAGCATACCTGGATCAACTGGGAGTGACCGCTTATTGCAAGACTTCCGGATCAACGGGTATGCATATCTATATACCCCTGGGAGCGAAATATTCCTATGATCAGTCAAAAATATTTGCGGAATTGGTGGTTACTGCCGTTCAGCACGAAATGCCGGGATTTACCAGTATTGAAAGGAGCTTATCCAAACGAAAAGGTAAAATCTACCTGGACTTTTTACAAAACCGGCAGATCCAAACGATTGCTGCGCCCTATTCTCTCAGGCCAAAGCCTTATGCAACCGTTTCCATGCCAGTGCATTGGGAGGAGTTGAAACCCCGATTGAAGATTTCAGATTTTACTATATACAATGCAATCGGTCGTATACGCCAGGAACGCGATATTTTCGAAGGCGTGCTGGGCCCCGGCATTGCCCTGGAGAAGGTGCTGGCAGGAATGGGATCAGGTTAATTATAGGGCAAGGATCGGGGCCGATCCCATCATGCTTTGAAGGAGAATTTGGAATTAGTTAAAAGTGATTTTCCTGATCAGGCCGCTGCCAAAGTCCGCCGTGTACAAATTGCCTTGTCCATCGATGCATAAATTGGTTGGTTTGTTGAATTGCGCTGAACTGCTACCGCCATCTGTCGTGCCTGCAGTGCCGGTTCCCGCTATGGTGGTAACGACGCCTGCGGGCGTAACCATTCTGATCCTGTTGTTATCCGTATCGGCAACATAAATATTTCCTTTGGAGTCCACGCACAATCCCATGGGGCCGCCAAAGGCCGCACTCGTTCCGGTTCCGTCAGCAAAGCCTGCAGTTTGGCTTCCGGCCAGAGTGGAAACCTGACCACCTGAGATTTTTCTGATCCTATTCCCGTCTGCCACATAAACATTTCCCTGGCCATCTGCGGCTAATCCGGTCGGGCCAAGGAATTCTGCGCTCGCCGCGCCCCCGTCTTTGTACCCGGAAGGAGAAGTTCCCGCCAGGTGAGAACCCGTTCCGCCAGGTGTTACCATGGTTATTCCATCCTGACCCATGGGATCTGCGCTGTAAATATTGCCCTGCGGATCAATTGCAATTGCCTGGGGGCCATCGATTGTTATATTATTGGCCGGATTGGTTGCAATAAACGTGGTAGCGACGGCACCCGGGCTAACTTTCTTAATACCCATGCAGCCAATATCTGCCACATAAATATTGTTCTGGGCATCGGTGCAGATAGCAAAAGGGTCTGTAAAGGTTGCCGTATCGCCTGTGCCATTCCCACAGCCTGCTGTACCGGGTTTTCCTACATAGTTTGAAACTGTTCCTACAGGAGTGACTTTATAAATAAGATAATTATTGCTGGATACATAAATATTTCCCTGCGCGTCCAGGGCAATTCCTGTCGGGCCCGGATTGAAAACATTTGCATTCGCCAGCGTGCTGACACTGACCGAGGGGGTATTGGTTGTCCCGCCGCCGGTCGTGGTGCCCCCACCATAGGTTGAACCGCTATAACCGCCTTTACTGCATGCAACAAAAAAAATTAAAATGCTTCCAATGAATGCGAGACCGCATATGATATTAGTTCGCATACTATTCATTTTATGCTATTAAAATACGGAGTAAGCCCAATCATAGTTGCGTAAGAGAAGAAGTAATGCTGAATCCTTATTTTGGTTTTGAAAAAAGAAAAAGGGCCAATGCCATGAGGAAAAAGAGGATGGATAATATAAGAAAAAATGATTTTATCCATTTGGTGTTTCGCGTACGGCCCATGTCATGACTAGCTTTATTTACTAATCAAAGGTGGGAGCTGTTAAAAAGACAATTGGAGGATACTCGACAAACATCTTGATTAAATCGTCAAAAAGTGGATCGGAATTAGTTATCCCAGCTTATGACCGCCGCCAACTGGGTATCATCCGGCTGTTCAAAATAAATCTTTACTCCAATAGAAGCAGCAAGATCATTGGCAATTTGAAGACCCATACCGGAGCTTTTACTGTTTACCTGCTTATTTGCCAACCGTGCATTCAATTCAATTGAATTCAATCCCGTGGTCTGATTGATAATTTTTATCTTTTGATCATATGCAATGAGCCGGATAGAGCTTCCCTGAGGGCTATGCTTCACTGTATTTTGGAGGAGGTTGCGGATAATGACCGACATGAAATTCTCATCTGTGTTTTGCAAAAAAGCTCCCGGAATTTCATTGGTGATCCTTAGGTTTTTGTCATCTATGGGTTGTTGCAAAAAACTTAGCTCTTTTTCTACGATTTCAGTAATATTCAGCTTTGCGAATTGCGGGGTAAAGTGCTGCATCTGGCTTTTACTCCACAATAGCAGGTCCTCCATCGTCTCCAATACATTTTCAGAAGCGGTTTTTAATTGCTCTTCATGCCTTTTCCGGGATTGTTCGCCCAGTAATTCAGGGTTTTCTTTTTGAAGTTGCAGCAGCTGTACAATTTTACTAACGGGAGAACGCAAATCATGCCCAATGATGCCGAAGAGTTTTGCCTTGGTTTCATTAGCCAGGGCGAGTTGCCCGTTCAATTCCCCAAGCTGATCGTTTTTCCTGTTCAATATCTTATTTAGTTTTTCCTTATTGAGATAGATGAAATACAGAAGCAGGGCAATGATACCCAATGCGGCGAGGCCGATAACCAGCAAGAGTCTGGTTCTTGAGGCATTCTGCAATTCCAGGACTCCGAGGCGGTTTTCTTTATCAAGCGATGCAATTCGCTCTTCCTTTTGATTGGTTTGATATCGCGTTTCCTGGTCAGCAAAATTCGTAGATAATTTTTCTTTTGTTATGGAATCTGTCTGTTCAGCATATTGCTCGTAATAAGTTAACGCTTCATTGAGATTGCCTTTTCCTTTTTGCGCCAGGGCCATTGTTTTTAAGGCATTTGAATAAAGTTCCTTGTCTAATTGTTTGGCAATGGGTATGGATTGATTCAGCAATGCAATCGCCTGGTCGAATTTTCCGGTTTCTTCATCATACCGGCCGTTAATCAGCTGGGCCTGGAATACGAGCAGCGGAGACCGCACGCTGGCAGCCAGAGTATCTCCTTTATTTATATATGGCAGCGCCCGGCTGGCCTGATGATGATCAAGATAATAGATGGCGATGTTCAAATCGGATGAAACTATTTCAGAAGGAAATATGGGATTATCTTTCGTTTGCTCATTCAGCTCGTTATCATAGTACAATGCAGAATCAATGTTGCCTGATGTGGTAAATGCCTCCACAAAAGAACTCAGCAAACGGTTACTCACGTTGGGAGAGACGGATGCGAACCGTTCCCCCTGCCTTAGCATGCCGAGGCTTTTGTCCACCATCTGCGTATTAAGATAAAGCTTGGAAAGCATATCACACTGGATAGCGTAGTCGAATTTCTTTTTCGGATCCTGTGTGGTATCTACTTCTTTTTCCCTCGATTCAAGACTTTTAATGAAATAATCCTGTGCCGTACTATAATAGGAAATAAGCTGATAATAGCTGCCGAGGGCATAATAACTATCCTGTAAAATGCTTTTATTATGGGTTGTGTCAACGATGGATTGTAAAATATTTTTGCACTCTTCTGCTTTTTGTCTTTGCTGCAACTGGAAATTAACAGGTATAAGCGCTACGCAGGCTTTTGTAATCTGGGTGACGAGATGCGCTTCCTGTGCTGCATGCAGGCTTTGATAAAAATAGTACTGCGCACTGTCGAACTTAACCTGGTAATAATAACCAATCGCTGCATAAAAGAAAAATCTGGAGCGGTCTTCCATGTCACTGGAATTTACCATTTTCAGCCCCTTTATTCCAGCCTGCTGCAAATGAACATAATTATCCTTTAATCCGCGTTGATTAATTCTCAATGTATCGCAATAGTTCATCCAGGCTTTTATCCTTTCTTTATCTGTTTTATAGCGGGACAAATCCGGTTCCTGGGCATTTGAAAGGAAATTCAATAATAGAAACCCCAAAAGCAGCAACAGACGATTGTGCATATCAGCCTGAATTAAATTTTAGTAATAGTCAGGTTCTAGGCATCAGGTAAAGAAGGGCTTCAAGGCATTTTTGTATAGTTTGCCGACAGGTAAAACCTGGCTCTGGATACTGACTTTGCTTTTCTCCACAATATCAACCTTTTTGCAGTTTACAGCATAGCTACGATGAATCCGGACAAATAGGTCTGCTGGCAATTTTTCCATTATGCCGCTTAGCGTGGTCAGGACCAGGTACTGGTTTGTAGCTGTCCTGATCCGTGTATAATCTTTCATGGCTTCGAGGTACAGGATGTCATGAATAGATAGTTTGTATTTGTCATGCCCCTGTTTAATCATGATAAATCCAGATTCCTGTTCTACATCAAAAGCGAATGCCTTGGTCCTCATTTGGCAAAAATCGATCAGACGGTGGGCGCATCGGGCAAATCGCTCTGCCGAAATGGGCTTGAGCAAATAATCAAATGCATCCAGTTCGTAACTTTCAATAGCAAATTCCGGATGGGAGGTAATAAAGACCGGAAGCATTCCTTCCTTACTTTTTGTTTTCATCAGATCCATCCCGCTCATGTCTGGCATTTCAATATCCAGGAAGATAATATCGGGATGAAATCGTTCGATCATCTCGAATGCTTCAACCGGATGGGAGCAAGAGGCAATTTTTTGAAGAAAAGGAAACTTTTTCGCCTCATTTTCAATTGCGATACGGTCAATCTCCTCATCGTCGACAATCAAATATCTCAAGGGAGCATTTAGCATGGTTAGCTAAGGTTTACACCTACTAAGCTACAAAAAAATATATTCTCCCGGCATGAGGGGGTTAAGAGGCAATATGTCGGACATGTTATAGTTTACTCTATTTTTGAAAACATGAACCTTGAATCAGAAGAATGTCTTCAGTATTTTATCGGGACCTGGGCGCTGATTCCAGACGGCAATTTTTTTCATACCCATTCAAGCTTATTGCAGCCGGTGATATTTGAAGGGATAAAAGCAATGATCAAAATTTCAAAGCACAAAGAAGAAAATCGAGGTGCAAAGCTGATGGTATGCTGGAAAGGAAACGGAGCAGCCAAGGTCCTGAAATATGAGGGCCCGGCTTTATTGATGGAGCGAGTGGTGAGTCCTGGTGTATCACTGGCCGAAATGGCCGCAAGTGGAGCAGATGATGAGGCCAGCATGATTATTTGCGAGGTTGCAGGAAGGCTGCATGCGCATGAAATGAAGCATTTTCCCGAACTGATTCCACTGGATCTTTGGCTAAAGGATCTCAGATCTGGCTTTGACGGTTATGATGAATTGATTGGCGAATGTTCCACCATCGCGGAGGAGCTGCTGGCCTCATCAAATGAATCTGTAGTATTGCACGGAGATATCCATCATAAAAATATACTCAGGTCTCAAATGAATGAGTGGGTAGCGATAGATCCCAAAGGTTTGCTGGGCGAACGGACTTTTGATTATGCAAATATTTTTTGCAATCCGGATGAGCAAACGGCCCTGGCTCCGGGCCGTCTGGCCAGACAAACAGGAATAATTTCACAGGCTGCAGTATTGGATGCCGGCCGCCTTTTAAAATGGGTCGCAGCATGGGCTGCCTGTTCCGCAATCTGGTCAATGAATGATGGTCTAAATCCGCTGCCGGCTTTGGGCGTGGCCAAACTTGCATTGAATGAGTTGAAAAAATAATTTAGAGTATGTGGAAATACACAGGCGCATTCGTGCTTTTTGAACCCACAGTAACTTCAAGATAAAATGGCCTGGATCCTCCACCCAGAGGATAACCCCCATAATCAGGAAAACTGACCTGGATGGTATTGATGTTCCAGGAAACAACGGTAGGATCCGGGCTCATGTAGGTTTTGTTTTGACCCTGATCATAATAGAAGGCCTTGACAGTACTGGCCACGGAAAGGTTGCCAAAAAGAATACCCGTTATGTTTGCATTTTCGTTTAGGGAAACCGTATCCGGATTTACTGAATTAATTTGAGGGAAAAATAAAAACGAATAAATACTGCTACTCATGCTGTTCACCGATACAGTCACAGGAGCCGGATTGGGAAGATCATTAGGGGGCGTGTAGCTCGGTTTGACAAGCGTTTCCTGACCATTACCGTTATCCGAGAAATTGAAACCGGGAACAACCTTACCGCCAATCATGACGATGGATGAAGCCGGATCAAAATGCTGGCCGTCAATAGCAAACAAACCATTGTAGACAATATTGGTGATTACGGGCACTGGTCCAAGATAGGTAAATACCGGTCCTGTAACCTGTGCATTTCGCACAGTTACACTAATATTTCCTGTGCCTGCACCTGCTGGCGCAACGACCTGCATGGTCGTATCAGATGTTTGGTTCACAGTGGCAATTGTTCCATTGAATCTAACGGTATCCTCTGTCAAAATAAGACTGAACCCCTTCCCTCTTAATGTGACAAGGGTATTGGCATTGCCACTGTCAGGGCTGATAGAAACAAGGGATAATGCATTTTCGGAAAGTGTTGTATTGGTCTTCCTGCAGAAGCACCATACAAAAGGAATTATCAGGATCAGGAAACCTGCCTTTGTAGTCTTCAGTGCATTCATAATTTTTCTTTTTCAGAGAGCGTTATTGTTTTTATATCACTGAGCGCAGACTCTTCCCCGCTTTTATAAACTGCTTTGATGGCATATTGATAGTTTCCTGGCATCGTTTTGTCCTCATAGCCCGTATTGCTCCCCGGAATGTTTCCGGCCATTTTCAAACCTTTATTTTCGGTCCCCCTGAACAGGATATAATAACTGATTTCTCCGGCTGGCGCGACCCAGTGCATGGATACGGCGTTTTTTTCCTGGGATTTGACCACTTCGAATTTTTTTATCCCGCTTTTGTAACCCTTGCTGTATACATACACGTGCAAAGGGAAGGATTTGCCGGAGTGCAATCCGCTGCTGTCGATCGTTTCAATAGCGTATACATAATTATGTTTCGATACTACGGAACGGTCGGTATAGATCGAATCTTTTGGCTTGAATCCGGATACAGATACCCATTCTCCGGAACTATCCTGTTTTCTGTACAGGATCTGTTGTGCTATGTCTGCGCTTGAACCCGGGTACCATTTTATGATGACTGAGCTATCCGTCACCGTGAATCCTTTGATAATCGATGCCATGGGCGGAACCTTATCAGGCTTGTTTAGGGCCAGCACCGCGGAGGCCGGACTGGGATTCATTGAACGGTCATAAGCAATGACCTTATAATAGATTTTTTTCGTTAGTGTTCTGAGCGTTATGGAATCTGTAAAAAGACTATCGGTCACAAACCCGCTCGTCAGTGGCGTGAATTGGTGGTCGGGCGCGTTGGCAAAAAATATTTTATAACCTGCCAGGTCAGCTTCCTTTCCCCAGTTCCAATGGATGGATACGTGCCCGTTTGAATCAATTTTTCCTGCGAGCCCTGTGGGCTGGGCCGGGGCTATATGATCTTCCACATTCATATAGGCTGGCATGGAACGACCGGCATTGCCTGCGGTATCCACCGCGGCAACAATATAATAGTTCGGTGCATCCGTTAAAGGATGATCATCAGTAAAACTGTTCGTTGCAAATGGAAGAAAATCTTTACTTAAAGGCATGAATGGCCCTTTGAGATTTGTGCTTCGCCCAACGACATAACCTTTGAAATCACTTTCCTTTTCCTTCTTGATCCACCGGAGCTGGATGGCACCGGTTCCCTTAATATTTTTAATTGAACTGATTATGGGATAGTGAGGTGCTGTAAGATCAACGGCATGAGTGACCAGAACAGGAGATGGATCCGAACGATCGCCAAAGGCATTTATGCCTGTAACGCGGTAATAGTAATTTTTATAATCCTGGGTAACAGAATCATTGAACTCGAGCGGTTTATTTTTATCTTTCCCGGTTTTAAATCCAACAAAAGGAAGGCGGTTCACGCGATTGAATGTCTTTCCATCGGATGATTTCTCTATGATAAATCCGGAGAAATTATTCGTTGTGGCATTACTATTCCAATAAAGCCTGATTGTTTTTTCTCCCGCTATTGCGGTTATGGCTGAAAATTTTTGCCGGAAATAAATCCCGGACCCCTGGATCAGTATCCTTGCGGTATCGATGGAAACATTTGCCCTGGCTTGAACCGGAACAATCGTATACAGGTAGTATAAATCCTTTCTTATATGCCTGTCGGTAAAACGCAATCCCAGCCCAACTGCGATCGCGGGATCAAGATCGGCCAGGACGAGTGCAAAGCCAAACCGGCTCTGTTGTTCGTTATATTTCTCGGAAATATTATTGAAGGAATTGCCTTGTTTTCCATTGTCAAACGCAACGGTCTTTGCAAAAACAATCTGGGCCGCAACTGCAGAAAGACTGTCATGCGATGCTTTAAAATAATTACCCCATGCATCCAGATTCCAGGGATGAATAACAGTTGAAGAGGAATCCATCAGTGAGAAAACATTTTTTTCTCCTTTTCTGAAAACCTTCCTTCTCAGCAAAAACCCATCCTTCTGCGAAAGCAGCCAGGATACAGCGTTTCCGGGTGCCCAGCGAACCACAATGGAATCACCATAATTTTGAGCCCTGGCCCGAAGCGAAACGTGCAAACTGTCCATTTTCTTAAGTGCAGGTGCATGTTTCACTGTTTTCTTTTGGGCAGAAGCAGCAACTGTAGAGGAAAGGAATAGA
This sequence comes from Chitinophagaceae bacterium, assembly GCA_025449645.1. Classification (GTDB taxonomy): domain Bacteria; phylum Bacteroidota; class Bacteroidia; order Chitinophagales; family Chitinophagaceae; genus Puia. The sequence continues at coordinate 31,789 of JANWIY010000012.1, forward strand.
ATGACAAAAAGATATTTCATAATTATTTTTTGTAAATAAGTATCGTCGCTTTAACGGGGCTGGCATCCAGCGCACTGTACGGAATGCCATTAAAGAGATCGGAAACATTTACGTCACCGCTGCCATTGGCCCGCATCAAGCCCATGGATCCGGAAACCGGATCATTGAACCGGACGTCAGCATTGATATGTGTGGAATAGCCTTCAAAATCAACAGGCTGACAACCATTTTGGAGATTGTCCTGAATACTCTGGAGATTATTGATCTGTTGCTGCAGCAGATTGTACATCTGTTGTTTTGTTTGATCTGAGGCCTGGGATGAGTTCATGCTTTCCCATTCTTGCTGCTGTTCGAGGAGAGCCGCAATTTTATTTTGAATATTGGAAGCGAGGAGGATGCGGTCGAGCATCACAAAACCGGGAACTTCATAGCGAATGGATACGTCCTGGCAATCGTTTCCTGAACAACCCGGCAAAATCAGGCGGTCACCGGGCAATAGTGCTCCTGCTGAGATGGTTGTTTCGCGGCTGTAATTGGTTTGATTTTGGGATGGTTTATTCAATGCGTTGTAAAGCGGGGCCGAGGTTTGCAACTTACGAATTTGACCTATGCCGTTTACTGCAAAACAAAGGCAAATAACCAGTGCTGTTATTTTTCTGATGAGATTCATTTTTTATAGTTTTTTAAATTGGAATTGGCAATTGGTGCTGAGGGCACGAATCTACCCTGGGCCGCAGGTATCTGATCGGGTGTTTCATCAGCATCAATTTCATCTGCTGAAAGCGGCTGATCGTAACTGATGATCTCTATGGGACGAAGGGGAACGCAATAGATATCATTGGTGCATGCAAGGCCTAGCTGTTGAAATTCCTGATAGCTGGTTCCCTCATTATTTCGTGCATCGTCCACATTGATTCCGGCATTAAAAAATGATTGATATACACAAGGCAGGGCATAATTCCGCAACCAGCTGTTATAATTCGGGTTTTCCTTGAAAACAGTCAGCGGCAGTGAGAAATAAACATAAGAACCATTGTAATTCCCGCTTACAAAACCGGTGATATCATAACTTTCAAATTTTTCTGTCGCGGAAAGGCTGATATTGGGTGAATTTCCCAGACCCTGATACCCGGTAACTTGTGAGTATGAAATGTGTTTGATTTTGTCGCTGAGGGAATTGAAATGACTGGTCCGGAAATGGTAACTGTAAAGAACAATATCCACGCTTTTGTCGGCAAGTTTGAGGTTGTGATTCTGGTTGAATTTGGTATACTGGGCAGAAACGGCCAATTGATGAGACGAAACTGACAATCCCTTAGTCTGCGGCTGACTATTATTGCTCTGCATCATTCCTGTATATCCAGCGTAGCTGATGGTTGGCCTGCTTTCCGGATTCGCAGCCTGTGATTTGTTCAATGCCGTAATGGCCGAAAGATTTGAATTGAATAATGAATAGTTATCCTGGGCGGATAATTTTTTGCGTTTGATAATCTCGACGCGTACCACACAGTCGTTGGGCAGCGTAGGAATATCGAACTTAAGGAAATGTCCGCTGCCGGTATTGATGGGTTTTTCAAAGCTGCCAATTGCGCTATGATTTTTTACTGCAGTAAATCTCGCCACCAGCGTGAATTTTTCTGAGGGATCGCTTACACAACTATAATTTTTATCGAGGATGATTGCACCCTGTTTTGACTCACCCTGGAGGAAATATCGTTGGTTTGGAAATGGAAAAGCTCCGAGACGGCTGCGAGGGTCAGATATCAGGGCATCAGGATTGCAATCTCCCGTTTTAAAGCCGGCTGACTGATTTTGCTCCACGATCGCCCCCTTGTAGTAAGAATCGTTCCACTGGCCGTTTTTCAATTCCTGCGCTTTCACAGTAACGGAAAATGCATATTGCGTTTGCGCCTGGAAAGCGTCATCAGGACTCATATCCAAGGTCTTGTTATCCTGATCTTCAAATACGGGATAGCTTTTTTGGTTAGTGTAGGACGCGTATAACTGACCTGTTGCCTGGTTGGTAACTGAACAATTTTCAATGACCAGCTTATAGCTATTGACCTGCTGATTACCATTGTCATCTGTGATCACCAGATCGAATTGTTTCTCTGCAGGATAATTGAACAATACCTGCGTAACGGCATTTATCGGGACATTTGTCGATTGATCCGCAGGTTTGAGTTCCTGGATCAATGGGAGACTGAACACCTGTTGTTCAGGTACACATTTGTCTCCGAAAGCGACATGAAAATTTATGCTTCCGCTAACTGCGCCGTCCAGTACGTTAAAGTTGAATGTAGCGTAGCCGTCGAACCAATTGGGATTTGGTAATCCTCCTCTTAAAAGCAGGCTCGCATCAATGTCCAGGGCCTTCACCCTTCCGGAATAAAACCAAAGGTCCACCTGCACTCCAAATTCCCCGTTCAGACCTGCATAAACCTGACCCAGTCCGTACCATCCATTTATTCCAGGCGGATTTATGCTTCCGTTGCAACCTTGTGTATAATGGGCAAGACTGATATCGAATCCCAGACCCGCTTTGATACTGAGGTAAAAGATCAGGTAGTCAAATTCATGGCTGAATTTAAACTCTGCTCCGAAAACAAGGCCCCCGGCACCGGGGCTATAGTCCAGTTTCTGATACCCGCTCAATTGGGATACATCCACCAGGTCGGGATCCGGATCAGGGATGGCCGCATTAATTTGATTGCCTGCCATGAAATAAGCACTGAAATTAAACAGGTTCATAACGTTTATGCTTATGCGCTTAGAAGGATCCGGCTCACCCATTTTGATATAGTAGTTATTATTTCCGACATCAGCCATGAGATCGAACCATCCATTGCCATTCATCACGCTGCCGTCACCCGGAAAGCTTACCGACATGGCGCCATTGATATCATACACTTTATCGGCAATACCGATATGCCAGTTAATGATTCCCTGAATGGGGGAATTGCTGTCGTCGCTGCCAGTGGGCAGGGATGTCATCAACAGGGCGTAAACGGTGCCGTCAATAGAGCTTACGCTAAAACTGCCTGCAGTGCTGAAGGTCATTCCGATCTCCCCGAAACCGGAAAAAATGTACCCGTCACTTGAGCAAATGCCAATTTTTGCTTTGAAGCCGAAACTCCCTTTCTGAGGTTTAAATGCATTTACCTGATATTGGTTCAGGTTTTTAAAATAGTCCGCCTTCTCCACAGCTTCATTGTTTGCCGTTCTCATCATGTTATAATAGGCGCCTCCCCCGAAACCATTGATGCTGATGCCAGGCCCGACCACAATTGCCGGATTGAATTTCAAAAAGGCATCAAAATACCAATAGTTAAATGGACTATTCCCGAATTTGACATTGGATGTTACTTCCATGGCATCAAGCCCGGCAAATGAAGCGTCAAGAAATCCCTGAATGCCGTCGCCAAATGTGGGGTCGTCGTGGAAGAACGCCAGATACCCTTCTTTAATGGTAACTATTCCTGCCAAACCGCCGGATACTTTTACTGAGTCCAGCTCAATATCTGTTTTCTGCCATAAAGGACGGCTGCCGGATAAGATATTGGCTTTAACTGTCAATGTTGTAGTTGCCGATGGAAGCAGGTCATTGCTGAGATCACTCAGGTTTAATCCGAAATCAAATTGCAATCCGGCCTCCGAACCGGTTATAACCGGATGAATATTGGTAATGCTGATTGGAAATCCGGAAATGAAATGTTGCGGAGAGGCAAAACCTGCCGTCGCGTTCTGGACTGTTACATAGGGTGCCTGTGTTTGAATTACGAGGTGTTCAACATCCACAAGGTCGATACCCACCTTAAATCCTCCAATATTCCCTTCCAGGCTCAACTTGCCCGATAAATCTGCTGACGCGACCGTACTGTTCGTTGCATTATTATTGGTGACCAGGATACTGCAATTGTTAAGATCAATGGTCGCCCACCACGCCGAAAAATCGATATTATTGGTCTGCTGCGCAATGA
>JANWIY010000013.1 GCA_025449645.1 Chitinophagaceae bacterium
CGCAGGAAATAGATTTCAATGATATTCGCACAACCCTGCAGGCACTTTATGCCATTTACGATAATTGCAATTCACTTCACACCAATGCATACGACGAGGCCATCACGACGCCGACGGAAGAAAGTGTGCGCAGGGCGATGGCCATTCAGCTCATCATCAACAGGGAACTGGGAACCGTGAAAGTGGAAAATTTTATTCAGGGTTCTTTTTTAATTGAAGAACTGACTAACCTCGTGGAAGAAGCTGTTATGACTGAATTTGACCGGTTAACTGAAAGAGGTGGTGTAATGGGCGCCATGGAGCGCATGTACCAGCGTAATAAGATCCAGGAAGAAAGTTTGTTGTATGAAAGCCTGAAACATACCGGCGAGCTTCCGATCATCGGCGTAAATACATTTTTAAACAAGTCGGGTTCTGCCACCGTTGTTCCTCATGAAATCATCCGGAGCAATTCCGCAGAAAAAGACAGCCAGATAGAAAATCTCCAATATTTCTGCAAACGGAATTCAGCTGAACGGGAATCAAGTCTCCAAACATTAAAAAAGATAGCACTGGAGAACGGAAACCTGTTTGAAGGTCTGATGGAAACCGTAAAATACTGCAGCCTGGGTCAAATTACGCATGCACTTTATGAAGTTGGAGGGCAGTATAGACGAAATATGTAAACAACCATCAACCATCAACGCGCCGGCGAAGCCGGCGCTATTCCCTGTTCGATAAATCCCTTGTGCCGCGGATCAGACCGATACCTGCAAAAAAGAAAATTAATCCAAGAATTCCATATACAGTTATGGAGCGGATACTGTGGTTGGTTGATGCATTTCCCTGTACAAATTGATAGGCCGCCAGGATGAGTCCAGCGATACCCAAAACAGTTAGTATGACGCCGAATACCCGTTTTTCCATGTGTTAGGTTTATGGGAGAGGATCAAAGAACGTGCCGTGCCAACCTGATTGGATAGTTGTCAGCTATTCATTCACATTGAAAAACTGTAGAACTTTTGCCCCTCAATCATAAAGAATCTGACATTGATTGCAGAAAAAGGTTCTTCTTTTTCCGGTGCCAAGATATTCTTTCGTTACAGGATTATGATCCCTCGGGCAGGTTTTCTTTGTATAGATTTGCCAGTGTTTTCTCAGTTCAAAATTCCGTTTCCATGCCAGGAAATCAAAGCTGTATTTACGCGCCTCACGAATTAATTCAGATTTCTTTTTGGCTGGCAGTTTTCCTACAATGGATTTAGGATGAACGCGTATCCGAAACAAGACTTCGTTCTTGATGATGTTTCCGGCTCCGGCAAAAATATTCTGGTCCAGCAGGATATCACAGACCGACCGGATCGGATCTGCTCTCAGTTTGTATGCAGCTTTCCGGGCATTCCAATGCTCGTTTAAAACATCCGAGCTAAAATCGTATACCTCATCCAGTGGATCCGTGATCAATCTGACGGAGCAGGTATAAAAATTCAATTCTCCTTTTTTGAATTTCAGGGAAAGCCTAAGAGAGCTTGGTTTTCTTTCATTGACCAGGTAAGTGCCAAACATCAAAAAATGAACGCGCACGCTGAATGTTTTAAAGCAAATAAGGAGGTGCTTTCCCCAGGTCCTGATATCTGTAATGGTTTGATTGACTAGTAATGACTTGTCAATTTTGGCATTTCCTTTGGCATCAGTCACTTTTTTCCCGATAAATGCAAGCATGTTTTCTTTTGCTATCACCAGGGAAGGCCCTTCAGGCATAAATAAATTTCTTTTACCCTTTACAATTCATTTGCCATGTGTGGCTTGTGTTTTTCATTCTAAGTGCATGAAGTATTATATCGGCTGTTCCGGATTTTCATATAAAGAGTGGAAGCCGGAATTCTACCCGGCGAAATTGCCCCAAAGGCAATGGTTTGAATTTTATACATCCCAGTTCAACACGGTTGAATTGAATGTCAGCTTTTACCGTTTTCCTCAGCTCTCGATGTTGCAGGGCTGGTATAACAGGAGCCCGGATGATTTTCTTTTTGCAGTAAAGGCGCCGCGTCTTATTACGCATTACAAGAAGTTCAATGATTCCGAGAGACTGCTCCAGGATTTCTACGGATCGATCGGGAATGGATTAAAATCCAAACTGGGACCTGTTCTTTTTCAACTTCCAAGGGAATTGGTCTATTCTGAAGAACGCCTGGAAACGCTTATCCAATCTATAGATAAGAAATTTATCAATGCAATCGAATTCAGGGATCCGAGCTGGTGGATACCATCCGTTCAGAAATTGCTGAAAATGAATAAGATTATTTTTTGCGGGATCAGTCACCCAACGCTCCCTGCTAATTTTATTTCCGGCCCGGATGTTTATTGCCGCTATCACGGCGTTCCCAGGTTATATTATTCTGAATACGGGCTTCCTGCAATGAAGGCCATGGCTGAAAAATTACGGTCACCTTCCGTAAAGCATGCATATATCTATTTTAACAATACTGCGAATGGCTCAGCTATTCACAATGCCAGGCAGCTGCAATACCTGATGCTTTAAAGGTTGAGACGTCTTAGGATTTGTTGACGGTTGATAGTTGATGGTTGATTGACTTATTTGCAAGTTCAAAATAGAGAAGATACAGTTGATAGTGGATGGACTTCTATTTCGAATCTGCACCTGAAGTCCATTAACCATCAACTATCAACCATCAACCAATTCAGTCAACTATATTTGCATTTCAACCTGAACAATGCTCAACAGATCTTTCTTTTTTATTATCCTGGTTCTTTTTAGTTGCCGTACCAATCCCTACAGGTCCACTAACAAAGATTATAGGAAAGAGGCAAAGCATCTCAGCAATATCCTGAGGGACCAGCCGCCAAATTATTTTCCCGGGCAACAAATGGAATGGGCGGGAACGGTAAACTTTGATCTGCGCCGGCCAAATTTTATCATTATCCATCATACGGCACAGGAGGGTTGTCCGCAAACGCTTAAAGCATTTACCACGACAAGCTCAAAAGTGAGCGCACACTACGTGATTTGTAAAGACGGGACAGTGCATCATATGCTCAATGATTTATTGCGTGCATGGCAGGCTGGCGTAAGTAAATGGGGCAACAATACGGATATCAATTCCTCCAGTATCGGCATCGAACTGGATAATAATGGCTTTGAAGATTTCAGCCTTCCACAAATCAACAGCCTGCTGATCCTGCTGGATACACTTAAAACAAAATATCATATTCCGGAGGCGAATATTATTGGTCATGGTGATATTGCGCCGGGAAGAAAAGTGGATCCGAACTGGCATTTTCCATGGAAATTATTGGCTGAACACGGGTTTGGGGAATGGTTTGATGATACAACCTATACCGTCGTTCCTACTGGATTCAATGAATACCAGGCATTGAGAATTATCGGCTACAACTTAAAAGATACTGTTGCGGTGATAAACGCCTTCCGCAGGCATTGGCTTCAGGATACGGTTTATCGTGCGCTGGACAGTTCCGATGATAAGATTCTCTACAATCTTTCACAGAAATATCAATAAAAAAAACCACCGCCGGGTGGTTCTTTTTTACGATAAATCCCTGTGTATAGAAATGGGTCGGATTTCCAGATCAGAATGCGGACTGCGCGTGTGCCCCTTCCGCGATTTCTTCAATCATCTTTTTATTGAATGCTTCGAGGTCATCCGGACTGCGGCTGGTTACCAGGCCATTGTCAACCACTACCTCGAGGTCAGCCCAACTAACACCTGCATTTTCAAGATCGGTACGAATGGAAGGAAAGGAAGTCATGTTTTTCCCGCTCAGCATTCCTGTTTCAATTAATAATTGCGGACCATGACAAATGGCTGCAACAGGCTTGCCTTCTTCGAGGAATTGTTGCGCAAAATCCACACAATCGGGATTTGCGCGCATCTGATCAGGGTTCATTACACCACCAGGAATCATCAGCGCATCATAGTCTTCGGGATCCGCATCATCCAGGTTTACATCTACAGGCAACTCGATGGACCAGTGATCATGTTTCCAGGCTTTGACTTTATCTTTTTGAGGAGATACAATCTCAACTGTTGCTCCTGCATCCAGCAGGGCCTTGCGGGGACTGGTTAATTCAGCTTCTTCAAAACCATTTTCCGTAAGTATCGCTACTTTCTTGCCACTTAACTTTCCCATACAGATTGATTTTTAATAATGAAAAATATTCGATTCAGGTAATTGAATTCAAAAACGATACCAATCCGGGTGGCTTCCCGGATCCGTTAAAGAACTAATCCGTAATTTTAAACCGGATGTCTTCACTTATGACCATTGAGCAGAAACGCCTTCTTTTAAATTCCTACAGAAAAATACCCCTGGAACAATGGGGACCTTACCTGAGCGAAAGGCAGTGGGGAACCGTGAGAGAGGATTATGGCCCCTACGGCGATGCATGGAATTATTTCCCTTACGATCATGCCCATTGCAGGCAGTATCAATGGGGGGAAGACGGATTGGCAGGCATCTCCGATTTTTTTCAAAACCTCTGCTTTGCTGTTGCCCTGTGGAACGGAAAGGATCCCATATTAAAGGAAAGATTATTCGGCCTTGGAAATACGCAGGGAAACCATGGTGAAGATGTAAAGGAATTATATTATCATTTGGACAATATTCCTTCACATTATTATATGGAATATCTGTATAAGTACCCCCAGCAGGCATTTCCATATGAGAAACTGCGGAAAGAGAATGCGCTACTTTCAAAACAGGATCCTGAATATGAAATCCTGGACACCGGCATTTTCGACAATAATGAATATTTTGATGTGCTGGTGACTTATGCAAAAGTCAACTCAAAAGATATTTTTATCAGGATCGAGATCACCAACCGTTATCTGAAGGCGGCGGAGATCTCCGTTCTGCCCACCCTGTGGTTTTACAATAAGTGGAAGAATGATCCCGAACAAAAGCCGCGGATCAGCCAGCGAAATAAGAACTCGGTAAAGGCGGACCATAGCCGGCTGGGAAGTTATTATCTCTATTTTCAAACTCCGAAAGATAAATGGTTCACTGAAAATGAAACCAACCAGGAAAAGATTTCGGGCGTTCCGAATGAAAGCATTTTTGTAAAGGATGCTTTTCATGACGCCCTGGTTCATGGGAAAAATGTGGAAGCCTTAAGAAAAATCAAAAAGGGAACTAAATTCTCTTCTGTTTATCAATTTACTATTGAAGGCGGCAAATCCCAGACGCTTTTTCTCCGCCTTTCAAATAAATCCATTGAGAATCCATTCACTTTTGGATTTGAGAAAATATTCGAACAGCGGAAAGAAGAAGCCAATGCTTTTTATGATGAGATCCTGGATCCCGGGAGCGTTGATCACCTGAAGGTGTTGCAGCGGCAAGCCCTTTCCGGATTGCTTTGGAGTAAACAGTATTATCATTTTGATGTGGAGAAATGGCTTGGCGGTAGCGATGGGATCACACCGGTTAATGCAGGAAAGCTGGCCGGGAGGAATCATGACTGGAAGCATCTTAAAAACCAGGATATCATTGCTATGCCCGATAAATGGGAGTACCCCTGGTATGCCGCCTGGGATATGGCATTTCAAAGTATTCCGATGTCCATGGTGGATCCCAGCTTCGCCAAGCATCAGTTGCTGCTCATTATGCGCGAATGGTACATGAAACCCGACGGACAGCTGCCTGCCTATGAATGGAATTTCAGTGACGTGAATCCACCGGTGCAGGCCTGGGCTGCGCTCCAGGTTTACAAGATAGAAAAAGAAAAAAGCGGACATGGCGACATTGATTTCCTGAAACGGATCTTTCAGAAATTACTGATCAATTTTACATGGTGGGTAAACCGGAAAGATCCGAACGGCAACAATATGTTTGAAGGAGGATTCCTGGGCCTCGATAATATCGGCGTTTTTAACCGGAGTATTGAATTGCCAGGGCAAATGCAGCTGGAACAGGCCGACGGTACCAGCTGGATGGGCATGTATGCGCTGAACATGATGGACATGGCGCTGGAGATTGCGATGAAAGATGCGGCTTTTGAAGATACGGCCACCAAATTCTTTGAACAGTTCGTGTTAATTGCCGAAGCTTTGAATGAGCAGGGTATGTGGAATGAAGAAGATAAGTTTTTCTATGATACGCTGGCGATTGCCGGATCCGTGCCCTTGCAGCTTCGCATTCATTCAATCGTAGGCATCACGACACTTTTTGCGGTCTCCGTGATTGAAAAGAAAAAGCTGGATAAGCTCGCTGATTTCAAAAAACGGATCAGTTGGTTTGAAAACTACCGGTTGAAAAATAAAAAGTTCTGGCCAAATGAAGAAAAGACTGATGGGGAAACCATCCTGCTTTCGCTCGTTCCGCGCGGACGCCTAGTGAGTCTGCTCGAAAGATTACTCAATGAAGAAGAATTCCTTTCACCCGGCGGAATCCGTGCACTTTCCAAATACCATGAGAAAAATCCATATTCCGTAACCATCGATAATATCAATTATACTATTCAATATGATCCGGGTGATTCCACTTCCAGTCTTTTTGGCGGCAATTCAAACTGGCGCGGACCCATATGGATGCCCATTAATTATCTGATCATTCAGTCAATCCGGAAATATGGCATTTTTTATGGCAATGCCCTGAAAGTAGAGTGCCCTGTGGGTTCCGGCAATATGCTTAACCTGGAGGAGGTCGCGAATTTCCTCACCCGGCGTGTTATCAGTCTGTTTCAGCCGGACTTGTCCGGGGCCATTCCGCAATACGGCAAATACAACTGGTTTTATCAGCAGCCCGGAAATGAGCATCTCAATCTTTTTTATGAATACTTTCACGGAGATAACGGCCAGGGTCTCGGCGCATGCCAGCAGACCGGCTGGACCGCCCTGCTTGCGGAACTGATCAATGAGCAGCAACAAAGAGCAGGGGAAAATATTCCTGCGGAACCCCCCGAAATCACGGTGGTTAACTGAGCTTGCAGTAGTTTCATAAATAAATATGGACAGCATTAACCATGATATAGCGGCCCTTTTTTCCGGTTACAGCAAAGAGCCTGTTGTTTCCGTCAAAAAGATTCCTCAGTCAGGAAGCATCCGGACCTACTACCGCATCCATACTTCAAAGCAAAGCTATATCGCTACCTATGGCCTGAATATTAAAGAAAACCAAACATTTATCCTGTTCAGCCGCCATTTTAAGAGCAGGGAATGTCCGGTGCCGGATATTTATGCAGAGAATGAGGAATGCACACTGTATATCCAGCAGGATTTCGGAGATGTTTCGCTGTTAAACAAACTGGAAGAACAAGGCTTCACACCCTATATTTTCGATCTGTTCAAACAGAGCCTGAAGACACTGGCCCACCTGCAGATCCGGGGTGACGAAGGCCTTGACTATGAAAACTGGTGTCTCACTTCGAGCGAGTTCGGGAAGCAGGCCATTATGAGCGATCTGTTGTATTTCAAATATTATTTTCTCGACACACTTCAGCTTCCATATGATAAGGAAAAGCTCATTGCTGATTTTGAAGCATTCGCTTCTGATCTCAGTAGCGTTGATCATAAATACTTCATGTTCCGGGATTTTCAAAGCCGGAACATCATGATTGAAAACGAAAAAGTTCATTTTATCGATTATCAGGGCGGCATGAAGGGCGCTCTTCAATATGATGTAGCGTCCATGCTTTGGCAGGCAAAGGCAGAACTTCCGGATGAATGGAAAAATGGGTTGCTTGAATATTATATGGATTGCGTGGAAGAAATGCTGGCGGGGAAGATTGACCGGCATCGCTTTTTCAGGCAGTACCGCGGCTATGTGCTGATCCGGCTGATGCAGGTGCTGGGCGCCTACGGATTCCGCGGATTGTTTGAACGCAAGGCGCATTTTCTGATCAGCATTCCACTAGGGTTAAAGAATCTTCGGGATTTTTTGCAAAATCATTTTTCAGGAAGGGATTTGCCGGAATATGAAAGAGTTCTTCATCTGATCGTGGAGGACCAGGTGATCCAGCGATTCGTACCGTTGAGGGCTGGTCCGGAGACTCCCCTGGTGGTTCATATCAACAGCTTTTCTTACAAGAGATCCATCCCCGAAGATGATGGAGGCAATGGTGGCGGATTTGTATTTGATTGCCGCGGAATTTTAAATCCCGGGCGCCAGGATGCATTCATGTCTAAAACAGGTAGAGATAAAGAAGTAAGGGAATTCCTGGAGCAGGAAACCAAAATGCCGGAATATCTCAACAGTGTATTTGATCTCGTGGATATTTCCGTGGAAGAATATATCAAGCGCGGATTCAAAAGCCTGATGGTGAGTTTCGGCTGCACCGGCGGCCAGCACCGGAGTGTATATGCTGCAGATGCGCTGGCAAGACATCTTAAGAATAAATTCGGAGTGCAGATAGAGCTCAAACACGTGGAGCAGGATCTGAAGGGATGGCTGAATGCGTGAAAATTTTTGCTGACGCTACCACTAATTAAACAATGCTTCTGCCAACGCTATGGCTTCCGTTTTGCCCACGTCGATGAATTTTGATCCGGAATGGTCAAATCCTTTGATGATGCGGGATGCGGCAAGCTGAAGGTAAACTTCGACAATTGAAAATTTTCCTTCATGCAGCATTAGCGGAAAAATCCCGGGCGAAATGATATGTATTCCACTAAATGCCTTTTCAGAGGGCGTGGAACTAGGGGGAAAAGCCAGCCGTTTCTCGTTCGTTTTTGTATTACGCCAACCGCATAACCGGTCTTCATCAAAAAGAAAATACCGGGATGATTTCCTTTTTGCCACAGCAAGCGTCACCAGCGGTGCATTTTTGTTGTGAAAAGATATCAGGGTACTAAGGTTCAGGTCGGTCAGGATATCGGCATTCATCACAACAAAGGGCGCACCGGTAAAAAACCAGGATGCTTTTTTTATTCCGCCACCGGTCTCAAGCACTGCATCCCTCTCATCGCTGATGGTAATTTTACTTCCCCATCCGTCGTTCGTTTCTATCGCTTCAATGATCTGATCAGCGAAGTGATGTACATTCACCATCACTTCTGAAATTCCGAAAGATTGGAGGTAGAGCAGGTTCCTCTCTAAAAGGCTCTTTCCATTCACCTCCGCAAGTGCCTTGGGATGTTTTTCCGTCCATGGCTTAAACCTGGTGCCCAGTCCCGCAGCGAGGATCATTGCTTTCATAAGCGAAACATATTTATACCAAAATGATTCCGGGCATTTTGATTGTGCAAATAAATTTCCCCGTATATTCCTATCATGATCAGAGAACAATATTTTGTATCAGCCTGCTCTTTTTTGGATAGTCAGTATTATAGTGCAGGCCGCGGCTCTCTTTCCGGAACTGCGCTCCTTTTACAATAAGGTAGCCGGTGGTGATCAGGTTCCTTACCTCACATAATTGTGGAGATACGTCCGTGGTTTCATAAAGGGCCTCTATTTCTTCATGGAGCAGATCCAGGCGTTTCATTGCTCTTTCAAGACGGATATTGGTCCGCACGATACCCACATAATCACTCATGAGCAACTGAAGTTCCTTGATGCTTTGCGTGATCAGGATCATTTCGTGGGGAGCCGTGGTGCCTTCCGCATTCCAATCCGGAATATTCTCGTTGAAAGAAATTCCTTTTATTTTTTTAGTGCTGTCCTGGTAACACCGGTGAGCGAACACAAGCCCTTCCAGAAGAGAATTGCTGGCCAGGCGGTTTGCGCCGTGAAGTCCGGTGGAAGCACATTCTCCGCAGGCATACAAATGCCTGATGGAAGTACAGCCCCATTCGTCTGTTTTAATTCCGCCGCAGCTGTAGTGGGCTGCGGGGGCAACAGGAATCATTTGTTTGATTATATCAATGCCGATGGATTTGCATTTTTCATATATATTCGGGAAGTGCTCCTTGAATTTTTCGATATCCATGTGCCGGCAGTCCAGGTAAACATGCTCGGTACCCGCTTTTTTCATCTCGCTGTCGATGGCCCTGGCGACAATGTCCCGCGGTGCAAGGTCCCGGCGCCCGTCGTATTTAATCATGAAGGCTTCTTCGTTTTTATTCCGGAGAATTCCACCGTCTCCGCGAACCGCCTCGGTAATAAGGAAGGACGGGCTTACGCCCTGCTGATACAATGCAGTGGGATGAAACTGGATAAACTCCATATTCTCGATCCTTCCTTTTGCGCGGTAGACCATCGCTATCCCATCCCCGGTAGCGATCACAGGATTCGTTGTAGTGCGATAAACCTGCCCATTCCCTCCAGTGGCAAAAACAGTGACGCGCGATAAGATTTTGACAATATGATTAGCCATGAGGTCAAGGGCATAAACGCCGAAGCATTCAATATCCGGAGTTGACTTTGTTACGAGGTACCCCAGATGATGCTGGGTAAGGATGTCAACCACAAAACAGTGCTTGATGATCTCGATATTTTTCTCTGAAGCAACCGTACTCAGCAGCGCACGTTCCATTTCCATGCCTGTGACATCCTTATGGTGTAAGATCCGGAATTCTGAATGCCCGCCTTCTTTTCCGCGTTTAAATTCACCTTCTTCGTCTTTATCAAATTCTGTTCCCCATTCAATCATTTCCTTAATCCGTTCAGGACCTTCCTTCACAACCATGTCTACGATTTTCGGATTGCAGAGTCCGTCACCTGCAACCAGGGTGTCTTCGATATGCTTTTCGTAACTGTCGTGTTCCAGATCCGTCACCCCGGCAATGCCGCCCTGTGCGTACTTGGTATTGGTTTCATCGGCAATGGTTTTGGTGATCACGAGTACATGCTGATCCGGACAGGCTCTTGCAACCTTCAACGCATAAGTTAATCCGGCAATTCCGGAACCAACTACCAGGAAGTCCGTTTTTTTAATCATAACTGCAATTCGATCCTAGTAAACAATTGTGTATTCAAATTTTTCAGGATGTTGAAACACTTCAGCGAGGTTGTATTGGATCACGACCTGCTTTTTATCAGGAGATAATTTGGCCAGGATATTATCCACTTTCTTTACCGGCCGCGGCAGGTTAATCGTCAGCGTATAAGGAATTGAAATGCCCATATTGCCGAGGTCTTTCATTTGACTGAACTGCGGGTTCTGCTGAAGGGCCTTCCACTTCTGGTCATCCAGTTTCCGCGAAATTAATCCGTTACGGCTCTTGAAATCATAAATGGCATTAAACTGATTCATGTCAGGCATATTATTACTGTTATCGCCTTGCATTCCCGAAGAATCCGATTTCCCGGTCATCCCCTTGAAAAGTTGAGTGAAGCCAAGCGACTGGTTATTCATCGAATTATACAATTTCTGAAGATTTTCCTGACTGCTGAAAGGGATGTGAATATTGCTCTTAAAAATCTTTTGCTCCATATTCAGTTTCACTTGCACAGTACCGTCTTTCACGAGTTCCTTATTTTCAGGGCTTAAGTCCTTGGAAGTGTCCGTCAGGCTTTTCATCATAACTGTGGTATCAACATTTCCTGCGGGCATTTGCTTTGCCATTTCTTCCTTGCCCAGGTAACTTTCCATGCCATTCAGCAGTTGGCTCATGTCTGTTGAAATAGACAGGTCTCCCTTTCCATCCGCGCCGATGTTGATTTGTTCCTGAATTTCAAAACAGCCTGCCAGGGATAGAACAAGCAAGCCGCAGAATAAATACTTGAGACGCTTCATCTATGTAAATTTTTTGATTGATGAATCCTGAAAAATTTCGGTCGAAAGGTACGTGTTTACTGCAAACCAAGCTGGTAATGTACTGTAAAACTTTCTGTATCTCGGGGGTTCAAAACGATGAGGCCAAGACCATTATTAAAGCAGTTTGGAGCAGCACTCAGATTCTCAATCGCTATGCTTTTTCGATCTCCGGGCGTGTAAACCTGGAGATAAGGATAAGTCTTTTCCGGGAAGAACGACAGGGACATCTGATTGGCCGGATTGAATAATACACAGGCAGCCTTCCCTGAATGAAATTCCGGCAGGAAACAGTGATCCAGTTCTGTGGTATGCAAACCCGCCGACTTGTAAAAATGATCAAAGGGAATCCTCTTGCCTGTGGGAATCAGTTTTTCATCAAAGGCCAGGATTTCTTTTGCGTCAATGGTTAAGATCCAGTCGTTCACTTTACCACCCAGGCTGAAATAGGGATGCCAGCCATCGGCAACAGGCATTCGCCCCACAGATAAATTCTTTACTGTTGTTTCCAAACTAAGTATGCCGTCATGTTTTAATGTATATCTGACACTTATTTTATAAGTAAATGGATAAGCCGGATCTTCTTTATCATAGAGATGCTCCAGTAGCAAGGAAGCCATATGATCATCTGCGTATGCCTCCCGGGTGGTAAAGGGTTTGTTAAACAGGATACCGTGGATGGCCGATCCGTCAACAAATTTTTTTTGGAATTCGTATGCTTTCCCTTCAAATTCATATTTACCGTTTTGGATCCGGCAGGGGAAGGGAGAAAGCTTGGCGCTGCGGTAGAAAAGGGAATGATGTGTGAGGAGGTCAGTAAGATCCTCATAACTGCTTACCGCCTGCAAACGCCCCCCACCGAGGGGAATTGAAAATTCGTGCAGGAGCGCGCCATATTCAGGCAGTACCTTTACCTGTATGCCGGAACTTGCGTCTGACAACTGCAACAGGTTCAGATCCTTCTCTTTTGTTTTGGATATCCCAAATGGCATTGGCTAAAAAATGATAATTTTCCGCATGGAAAAGCAGATTCGCCGGCAATTTCAGCAATATTTCGGAAAGGACACCCTGATCTCTGCGGCCCCCGGCCGGGTGAACCTTATCGGCGAACATACAGATTATAATGAAGGCTTTGTATTGCCCGGCGCCATTGACCGGAATATCTATACGGGCATCGCTTCCAATACTGACAGGGTCCTGAATATTTATGCCGAACAATACCAGGAGAAATTCACTTTTCCTCTTGATGATGTGCATCCGGTAAAAGGATGGCCCACCTACCTGCTCGGCATGATCTATTTCCTCATTCCAAATAAGCAATTACCCCTGGGCATGGATGTAATTGTTTCCGGGGATGTGCCCGTCGGTGCCGGCATGAGTTCTTCTGCTGCACTTTGTTCTGCTTTCGGACTTGCCCTGAATGAAATATTCAGACTTGGTTTGTCCCGCATGGAAATTGCCCTTGCTGCACAAAAAACGGAACACCAGTTCGCAAACCTGAATTGCGGGATCATGGATCAGTTTGCCAGCCTGCATGGCAAGGCCGGGCAGGTGATGAAGCTTGACTGCCGCAACCTGGAATATGAATATATTCCGTTCGCCTTTCCGGAATATTGTATTGTGCTTGTGAATACGATGGTAAGTCATTCCCTGGCTTCTTCAGCCTACAATGAAAGGCGAAGCCAGTGTGAAGAAGGTGTTTCCTTCCTCAATAAATTCTATCCGGAGATTCATTCTTTAAGGGACGTGAAAATTGAACAACTGGAACAGCACAGGAATGAAATAAATGCCGTCGTATTTAAACGGTGTCTTTTTGTTTTGGAAGAAAACCAGCGTTTGCTCGAGAGTTGTGATTTTCTGGAAGCAGGGAACCTCCAGGCCTTCGGCAAACTCATGTATGCGTCCCACGCAGGATTAAGCAGGGATTATGAAGTAAGCTGTGCAGAATCGGATTTTCTGGTGAACGTTGCGAAAACCTTTCCCGAGGTGAAGGGCGCAAGGCAGATGGGAGGCGGCTTTGGTGGTTGTGTCATTACCCTGGTGGAAAAAGACCGTGCAGCCTCTTTCACAAAAGCCATTCAGGAGCAATATGAAAGAAGGTATGGAAAAACACCGGATAGTTTTGTCATGCACATTGCCGAAGGAGCGCACCTGGTCGGCTGATTTCAGAATACCTCTCCAAGATTTACAAAGAATCCCCTGGATCCATCTATTCCCACCCCGTAATCAATGGCGATATTGGTATCGGAATGCTTGTTCACCTTGATCCGCAATCCGGCTCCTGCGGCGGGCCAGAGCTTGGTGAACTGATTCGATGGATAATCGGAAAAGCTTTGGACGTTCGCAAAAGCAACACCTCCGAAAAGTCCGTTTCTGCTGATCACAAACCGGTATTCTGATTCCAGATAAAGCATATTTTTCGAGCGGAACCTGCCCTGAATATATCCTCTTCCGGTATTGTTATAGGTATCCCAACCCGTTGAAGGCAGATCCAGGTAAGGTGGTTTCCCTGAAGGGGTGAGCCAGTCATAACTCCAGAATGCGAGGATATTCCTATAATCGGGCGTAAGGAGAAAATACTTTCTCAGATCGATCGTAAGGGATTGCCAGTTGGAATCACTTCCCAGGGATTTCAGATTGTCACGGTATAGTATATTCGCATAAAGACCACCTTTCGGATTGATCGAATTTTTCCTGTTGTCAAACAATAAATTTAAAACAGGTCCGGAAGAAATTGTTTTCGGTGCCAGCCCGTAAAGGAATGCGTCTGATGGCTCTCCATTGGGTTGCCCGCTTTCTTTCACATTCCAATGATAGTCGAGGAAATATCCTGCTCCGGCATAAAAATTTTTCATTACTTTTTTTAGTACTGCCTGATGGATACGGAATTGGGAATAGTCAAGTTCATCGTCATTTTCCAAGGAACTGTGACCGCCGAGCCCATACGTATCCTGCGGATATTTGTAATAGCGCCAGTCTGCAATAATATTATATTCATTGTCAGTGGTCCACCAGTTCACCAGTATCGGAATGGTGAGCTGCTGATATTGAGAATAAACAAGCTGGACTGCAATATTGGACACATTGGTCCTCTCCGGATCTTTGGCTATAAAAGCCACATTGGAGGCGAGAATGCCGGCCAGCCCGGTGCTGAGTGTGTATCCGATAGCGGGAACAAATGAAAAATGATATTTAACCGGATTCATATTCCCGGCAACAACAGTATCCTTCTTTTTTTTTGTGATCGAATAGTAAACGTCAGTCAGATCTTTTTGAGGATAGACCGGACGCATGCCAGAGTCTGAAAAGATTATGCTGCGGCCGGGGACGACCCAGATGCTGTCTGTTTGGGCAGACAGTTCCGTGGACGCGAGGATGAACCCGGTAAGGCATGAAATAATTAAGATCCGGCAACTTCGCCTGGTTCGATCCACTCGTTGTTTTCTTTTAACAAATTGATTAATTCATCTACGGCTGTTTCGCTATTCACCCCACGCTTCACCACTTCTTTCCCTTTGTACAAGGTGATCTTTCCGGTTCCGCTGCCTACGTATCCGAAATCTGCATCGGCCATTTCCCCGGGCCCGTTAACAATGCAACCCATCACGGCAATCTTTAAGCCTTTAAGATGGCTGGTGATTGAGCGAATTTTTGCGGTGGTTTCCTGAAGGTCAAAAAGTGTTCTTCCGCAGGAAGGGCAGGAAATGTATTCTGTTTTAGAGATCCTGGTCCTTGCAGCCTGAAGAATGGAAAATGCGGTGTTGTTCAGAAATTGCTGATTATTCCCGGATTGGAGATAGGTCCTTCCGGTTACCTGCCGGTTTACGATCTTTTCCGGATCATTCTTTAAAAAGAGACCGTCTCCCATCCCGTCGGTTAGCAAGGCGCCGGATTCAATGGCAAAATGAATCAGCTGTTTGTCGATGCTGGTTTCGAAACATTGAATGGCCAGGATCACCGGGAACTGGATATTCCGGTTCATCATTTCCACTATGAATCTCCTGGTATCCTGCAAGGGATTCCGGGTTGATGAATATACGCAAAGAACGACTCCCGGGATGCCTTTGACCTCTGAAAGCAAAGTCAGACTTTCCGCCTTGCTGGTATCCAGCATGAGGAAATTTATTGAGCCAGAATATTGTTCTGCTGCAACTATCTCTGGTCCGGCAAACAGGGGAAAATATTTCTCTTCTCCCGTGTTGAATTTTTGTGTTTCCGGCTTTTTCCAGCAGGCAAAATCACAAATTACCTTGAGTGTTCCCGGCAAAGCAAAATCAGGAACACGGTCTCCTGTATACAAATAATCTGCCGCAGCGTCGCCGATATTCCATTTACCAGCTCCGGGCTCATACTGATACCCGATGCTCTGCAGGGATTCTTTTGTGAGCGTCTTCGTTTGTGAGAAATCGGCCACTACGACCGGCGGGTGCGGGATCCCGATATTATTCTGATGAATTGTCGTTCTCCTTTTGTATTCGAATGGCGAATAAGGAATTTTTGCAAGCGGCGGAATGGACCTGTCTGCTTTCCTTGAAGCATACCGCGCCACAATGTCCTGGCAGACCGGAATTTCAAATTCCGGATCTTCAGTCAGGGAAACACGTATCGTATCGCCGATACCGTCTTCCAGCAAAGTGCCGATCCCGATGGCAGATTTAATCCTTCCGTCTTCTCCATCCCCGGCTTCTGTAACGCCGATATGTAAGGGATAGAGCAGCCCGAATTCATCCTGCATATTGCGGACGAGCAACCTGTAAGCCTGCACCATGACCAACGGATTGCTTGATTTCATACTGAGTACAATACTATGATAGCTTTCACTCCGCGCAATACGGAGGAACTCCATGGCACTTTCCACCATGCCCATCGGCGAGTCGCCATACCGGCTCATGATCCTGTCGCTTAATGAACCATGGTTGGTCCCAATGCGCATCGCGGTTCCATATTCCTTGCAAATACGGATCAGCGGCACAAACCGGTCCCGGATTCGCCCGATCTCCGCGGTATATTCCTGATCGCTGTATTCAATGAACTGAAACTTTTTTTTGTCGACGTAATTGCCCGGATTCACTCTTACTTTTTCTACTATGCGTGCGGCAATCTCTGCGGCGTTTGGTGTAAAATGAATATCCGCAACAAGAGGCGTATGGTATCCTCTTTTTCTGATTTCGTTTTTAATATTCAGCAGGTTTTCCGCTTCTGTTTTGCTGGGCGCGGTAATGCGGATAAGCTCGGCTCCCGCTTCAATGCAGCGGATGGACTGCTCCACAGTCGCCCTGGTATCCATGGTGTCCGGCGTGGTCATGGTCTGGACCCGGATCGGCGCATCGCCTCCGATAATCAGGTCGCCCACCTTTACGGGCAGGGTTTTGAGCCGTTCAAATTGTGTAAGCGAAGTGGTGTATAATTGCATGGGGATCCAGGATAATATTGGCAAAATTAACGATTCGGACCGGTGCCTACCAATCCTTATCCGGCTGGTTGGGAGCTGCCGTCTTGTTCTGATTCATTTTATCCTGCACATCTTTTTCCCGCTGAATGAGTGAACGCAGGTATTGTTCCACCTGCTGCGGGCTCAGTTTGCTTTGCTGGGGTTTGGGATGGTTGTCCTGCTGGCTTTGCTGTTGCTTTTGTTGTTGTTTGTTCTGCTTTTGTTTTTTATCCTTTTTATCCTTTTTATTATTTTGCTGCTGATCCCTGTTCTTTTTTTCGAGCAGCGCTTTCACAAGATTTGCCCGCGCTTCATTGTCGTCAGGATTTAATTTCAGTGCATTCTCCCAGGCATCGATACTTTCCTCCAGTTTTTTCTGTTTGATCATCGCAACACCTTTATTGTAGAATGCGCCTTCTCTCGTAGCGGGATCGGTATTTGCCTGCAGGACCTGGTCAAAAGCGGAGGCAGCGTGTTCATAGTCATTTTTTCTGAATTCGGCATTGCCGAGATTAAACTGGGCATTTGTATTGGAGGGAGCCTTCTTCAATGCCTCCTGGTAGCTGTCTTTTGACTGATCGTATTCCTGCGATTTATAGTAGCGGTTACCCTTCCGTATGATGGCGTCAACCGGCTGTGCGAGAACCCTGGAACTAACCGGCAGCACCACCGTGAGGGCAAATATGTATTGAAAAGTTTTCAGATTGTTTTTGCTTTTCTTTCGGTAATGAATATTTCAATGATCAGCAGGACCAGTGCAGCGCCGATGAACCACGGAAAATAATTTTTATAGTTGATAAATTCACTTTCTGTCAGGGCCCGCTTCTCCATTCCGTCGAGCCTTTGTGAAAGTGTTATCGTTGCATCTTCAAGATTATCCAGCCTGATATAAATGCCATTGGTTTCATCGGAAATCCCTTTGAGTTCCGCTTCGTTCAGTTTGGAGATTACGATATTCCCTTTTTCATCCCGTTTCGGCTCATTGGTAGTTGGATCGATGATAATGGAACCATCCGGCGAACCAATGCCTACCGTATTGACCATTACCCCGTCATCCGCCAATTGTTTTGCTGTTTTCAGGCCCTCCGGATCATGATCTTCCCCGTCTGATATAAGAACAACGGCTTTGTACTTGTGTTCATTGCGGTTGAAGGAATTATTGGCCATATCAAGTGCATCTGAAAAAACTGTTCCCTGGGTTGGTACTACCGCAGGTCCGGCTTCCGAAATATACATTTTTGCTGCACCATGGTCGGGGGTTAGCGGCATCTGCATATAGGCCCTTCCCGCGAAAAGAATGATCCCCAGGCGGTCGTTCTGCAGCCTGTCTACTAATTTGTACAAGAGTTGTTTAGCCTTATCCAGCCTGCTGGGTTTAATATCCCTGGCCAGCATACTTTTGCTTACGTCCAGTACAATCATTACATCCACGCCCTGCCTTGTAAAATTTTCTGCAGCGCCGCGGGCCCTTAAATTAGCCATCCCGGCAATGAGCAGAAAAACGACCAGCAGGATCAGAACAAACTTGGCAATGAATTTTCCTGGCGAGAAGGATTTGACCAGTTGTTTTACAAGCTGAGGATCCCCGATACGTTTACCCACCTTTTCCTTCCAGCGAATCAACCGGTTGAACAAAAAGATCAGCCCGGGAATCACCAGCAGTGCAATAAGATATTCAAGATTTTCAAAATGCATTTGCTGTAAGTAAAAATTAAAAATTAAAAAATGGAGACCGGCCTGTTTTTAATTTTTAATTTTTAATTTTTAATTTTTAATTTTTCCTTTCCGCCCTGCAATTTACCAAACCAGCACCCTAATCATTATTTCTTTCCGTTAAAAAATCCAAAATGAGAAAGGATTTCTTTAAGGAGTTTAAGTCGCACGGTTTTCATGTCCATATTATTATCAGCAGATTCCAGGTTAAGCACAAAGAAATAGGGATGCTTATTTTCTTCGATCCAGCCTACTATCCAGCCTATCTCGTCGCCGTTTTCCCTGGTTCCGAGGCCGGTCTTATAGCTTAGTTTGTAATTCGAATTTTGTTCCCGCAACATGACTTGTTTCACCATCTCCTGGGTACGGTGGAAGAAAGGCAACTGGTCAAAATATAATTTCTTTACCAGTCCCAGTTCTTCATCAGGTTTCACTTTAAGGGTATTGTTCAGCCAGAAAGAATCGATGGGACCGCTGATGTCCCGGTTTCCATATCCGAGAGAGTCGATCCAGTGTTTCATCGCGTCGTGGCCGATCCGTCTGGCCACTTCCTGATAATAAGGGACTGCGGAAACGGCAAAAGCTTCTTTCATACTAAGGTCCTTGTTCCAATCCGCGTTTGGCCGCACAACAGCATCCCATTTAATGACCATATTTTCATCGCTGATCTTTCCGGTCTGAATCCCGATCAGCGAGTTCACGATCTTAAAAGTGGACGCAGGTGTATAGGAACTATCCCGGTAGCGTGACAAATTATAAATGGTAAAATCATTCTGTCCGTTGTTGAACAAGGCAAAGCAACCGGTGACCCCATTGGAATCGAAATAGGTCCCAAGGCTTTCGTCTTCTTTCACATTATTACTTGTGCAAGCCAGGAGAAAGAGAAGGGAGAGGGTTGAAATGTGGAACCGGCGCAAGATTAAATTTTGGCAAAAATAAGAATAAGGGAACGAACGGGATATTGGTTATATTTAAAGTGAAATTTTTACATGCTGACCAAGGCCGACATAGAGAAATATTTTATTGCGGAGAAACATGAAAGTCTGCTTTTTTTGGTCGTCGGACTGGCAGCTATTTTTCTTGCACTTATTTTTTATTTCTCCATAAAAACGCCAGGCTACCGGGGAGCCGCGATTCCTCTGATTATATTCGGATTGATGCAGGCCGTTGCCGGATATACCGTTTATCAGCACAGTGACGACCAGCGCATCAACCAGGTATATGCCTACGATATGAATCCAGGCCAGTTGAAATCTTTGGAGCTGGCCAGGATGGCAAGGGTAAACCGCAATTTCAATATCTATCGCTGGATTGAAATTGGTGGCGTAATCGCAGGGGTGCTTCTGATGCTTGTTTTCCGGCGTGAGCCTAAAGCCCATTTTTGGGTGGGCCTGGGCATCGCCCTTGCATTAATGACAGCTGAACTGTTTGTAGCAGATTTTATTGCAGCCAGGAGAGCGTTGCTGTATACGGGGCAGTTGGAGAAATTTGAGGGTAATTTGAGTATTTGAGAATTTGATAATCTGAAAACATTGTCTATTTAGAATGAAGGACAGGAGGGAATCTACATTAAACAAATACAATGGATCTTGAAGCATGCATCAGCTCTTCTTATTTTCAAATTTTCAAATTGCCTTCAAGTTAGCCTCAAATTCCCCAGAGTATTCTCCTACCACCGCATCCAGCACCAAATCAATTTCTTCCAATGAATTTTTCTGTACAAGCCTGTTTCGGAATTCTTTGATATTGGGAAAACCGCGAAGATAATTGCTGTAATGCCGGCGCATTTCCAAAATACCAAGTGTTTTTCCCTTCCATTCGACCGACCTGTACAAATGCTCCCTGATAGCTCCAACCCGTTCTTCTATGGGCGGAGGTTCAAGATGCAGCCCTGTTTTAAGAAAATATTTTATCTCTTTAAAGATCCAGGGATATCCGATGGCGGCTCGACCGATCATGATCCCATCAACGCCGTATCGGTTCTTGTATTCCAGGGCTTTCCCGGGTGTATCGATATCTCCGTTTCCGAATATGGGGATTTGAATCCGCGGATTATTCTTAACACGGGCGATCAGGCGCCAGTCGGCTTCGCCTTTATATAACTGTGCACGCGTCCTTCCATGGATAGTAAGTGCAGAGATCCCTTCATCCTGCAAACGCATGGCAACTTCCTCAATATTTTTTGACTGGTCATCCCAACCCAGCCTGGTTTTTACGGTTACGGGAAGACGTGTGGATTTGACCACGGCCCGCGTTAAGCGAACCATGGCATCAATATCTTTGAGAACGGCAGCGCCGGCTCCTTTGCAAACAACCTTCCTGACGGGACAACCGAAATTAATATCTACCAGATCCGGATTGGTGGCATCAATAATCCTGGCACTGAGGGCCATGGCTTCTTCATCACCACCGAAGAGCTGAATGCCAAAGGGCCGCTCATATTCAAAGAAATCCAGTTTCTGCCTGCTTTTGATCGCGTCCCGGATAAGTCCCTCGCTGGAAATGAATTCACTAAACATCAGGTCCGCCCCATACATCTTGCACAAATAACGGAAAGGTGGGTCGCTCACATCCTCCATGGGTGCGAGCAACAGGGGAAAATCCGGTAATAGTATGTTTCCGATCCTGATTGCCATCCTTAAAAATTAGGGAAAATCATAAATAAGCCCTTCAGGCTCCGGCCATGCCTTAAATTGATGCCGTGTTGCTTAATTTCGCTCAACTTTCTGAACGCAAAGATAATTATTTAATCAGAAGCAGAAAGCCCCGCCAATGCATACCTATCTCAGAAATAAACCCGCCTGGATTCAGCTGATCGTATTTGGTGGATTGGTCGGGGTGACCGTCTTTTTCGGGTTAATTATTGGGGTATGGCTGGTTGCTCATGCCAATGAACTGACCGTACTTCAAGTCGTTTCTATGACTCCCGAAGATTCAGCCAGGCCTGAATTGGCCGGAGTGGTTCGCGGATTGCTCATCGTTCAGTTTTTCGCTATATTCCTTCTGCCCTCCCTGATCTTTGCTTATCTGGCCGATCCCCATCCAATGAATTATGCAGGATTAAAAGCTCCGGATAAAAAGTCTTTTATCTTATTGGGAATCCTGGTTATTGTTGCCGCCTTTTTTATGGTAGGCTGGCTTTCTTTCCTTAATCAGGAACTGGTTTCCCGGCTTCTGGGAAAATCTGCACAGCAATGGATTGAGAAAGGAGAGACCGAAACGGATAATACGCTCAGGAATATTATAACCATGAGGAGCGCAGGAGAATTGTTGAAATCACTCCTGCTGGTCGGCATCCTGGCTGCTGTAGGTGAAGAGTTATTTTTCCGCGGCATTTTGCAAAGGCTTTTTATCCAGATTTTCAGAAGTGTATGGCCGGGAATTATTTTCACGGCAGTTCTTTTTTCGGCTATCCACGGGCAGTTCATGGGGTTTATTCCCCGCATGATCCTGGGCATCGTTCTGGGTGCATTGTACTGGTATAGCGGAAGCCTCATTCCGGCTATTGCCGGCCATTTCATTTATAACAGTGTTCAATTGGTCCTGATTTATTTTAAGGTATTGGATGCGGATTCAAAAGCTAATTCGAATGGCATCATCACCGTAGTCGGGATCTGCTCGCTGGCTGCCGTTATTTTTTTACTCAACTATATGAGAAAACATTCGCTGACAACATATGCAAAAGTATATCCGCCGAGGAAGGAGGAAAGCCCTTTTGATGAAGAGCGAGAGTGAAGAGTTGATGGTTGATAGTTGATGGACTTATATTTAACACTCAAACGTGAATCTGACACTATTAATGTAGGCTTTTACCAGCTAAGTCCATCAACCATCAACTATCAACCATCAACTAAATTATGCGTCATTTCCGTAACTTCACTCCATGCCAATTCACGCAGTCAATTTCAGAATCCGGGCACTGACATCCCTGGTGTTTGTCGCTGTGATGCTGTTTGGATTGCTTTGGGATCAATGGAGTTTTTTTGTATTGTTTTCCATCATCCATTTCGGATGCTGGATCGAATACCAGAGATTATTGTCGAAAATAGATCAGGCGTATACAGGGATCAGCTCCTTTCAAAAGTACGGAGTCATGATTGCCGGATGGTGTGTTATGATGTACTGCAGCAAACAGGGTTATGATTCGGAAAATTTTTCGCTTCATAACGCAGGCCTCTACGGTTGCATACTTTTTCTGTTTATCCTGCCGGTTGCGGAGATTTTGTATGTGCGCAAGCCCCATCTCCGAACAATGGGTTATTCTGTGCTCGGGCTCATTTATATTTCCCTGAGTCTCGGTCTGCTAATGAATCTCCGGACTTACTATCCTGCACCTGTGCTGGACGATGTGAATAAAATTCTGGTCATCATGATCGTGTTCAGCTTGTGGGTGAATGACACGATGGCCTACCTGACCGGTTCAGTCTTTGGCAAAACGCCGTTATCCACCATTTCTCCGAAAAAAACCTGGGAGGGGACCATCGGAGGTATTGTAAGTTCCATAGTCATTATGGGAGTGGTCGGTTATTTTCTGAACAGCGGTTTTGAAATGCAAACTGTTGCCCAATGGATGATCGTCGCTGCAATCGCTTCTGTGTCCGGCACGTTTGGTGATTTGCTGCAAAGCAAACTGAAACGGATGGCGGATGTCAAGGACAGCGGCCATATTATGCCAGGGCATGGAGGGTTTCTCGACCGGTTTGACTCCCTGCTTTTTGCTACACCCTTCATTTGGCTTTACATTGCTATGTTTGCATAATATCTTAGCGCAAACTTTACAAGTTCAATGACAATCCACAAAGAGGGATATAAAACAATTGCAATCTGTGCGATTGTATTTGCATTAGTGAACCTGGGATCTTTTTATTTTATCAGTTTTCATCAGCCCTGGCTGACCTGGCTGATTTTTATAATCTGCCTGACGCTCCTCCTCTTTATTATTTCTTTTTTCCGCGTCCCTTCACGGAAACTTACCGTGAATGATAATTGGATTGTTTGCCCGGCAGACGGCAAAGTGGTGGTCATAGAAGAGATTACTGATGAAGAATATTTTCATGACCCACGCATTCAGGTTTCCATATTCATGAGCCCCGCCAACGTGCACCGAAATGTGAATCCAATTGGCGGAGAAGTGATTTACAGCCAATATCACCCGGGAAAATACCTGGTGGCCTGGAACCCAAAATCGTCTGCGGAAAATGAACGGCACAGCATCGTCATTAAAGGAAATAAGGGTGAGGTCATGGTAAAGCAAATTGCCGGGGCACTGGCCAGACGCATCGTCAATTACCTGACCGTCGGACAAACGATAAAACAATCTGCGGAAATGGGATTCATCAAGTTCGGGTCAAGGGTGGATACGCTGCTTCCCCCGCAAGCGAAGGTGAAAGTTGAGCTGAATCAGGCGGTTAAGGGCGGTGTTACCGTGCTTGCGGAGTGGTAAACATCAAAAGATAGTTTCCAATTCCTTGAGCGAGGTTACCGTATAGGTGGCTTTTACCGGTTCAGGATTTCGGATATGATTCACATATACCTGGTCTATTCCGGCATTGATTGCACCCAGGATATCCACTTCCGGCGTGTCGCCGATCATGATACTTTCTTTTTTTGCCGCACCGGTTTTCATGAGTGCATATTCAAATATTTCCGGGTGCGGTTTGAGACTGTTGGACCCTTCAGAAGTAATTACCTCATTAAAGAAAGACTCTATTCCCGCGCTCTTCAGTTTTTGATGCTGCGTTTTTTCAAAGCCATTCGTGATGAGGTGAAGATGGTAATTTTTTGAACTGAGATACCGCAGAATATACTCGGTATCCGGGAACAGCAGGGTTTTAGTAGGCAGGGCCTCCAGAAAAGCAATTCCCATTTTCCGTGCAAGCGCTTCATCACTGACCTTAAAATCAAGCAGGGAGAGCCACATTCGTTTCCAGCGGAGCTCTTCTACTTTTATTTTTCCGTTCCTGTATTTATCCCAGAGCCGGTCGTTGTGGATGAGGTAGTTGGTATGAAAAATCGCGAAGTCGCTCACGCCCGCCTGTTGAAGTGACAAAGAAAGATAGATATCCTGCAGGGCCTCGCGGCTGTTGCTGTCAAAATCCCAAAGGGTATGATCCAGATCAAAAAACAGATGATGATACCGCATCCTGCAATTTACTGCTTTCACAAGCCAGATCCGGTATGAGCTGCTTGCACGCACCCTCTTTCAAATGCCGGGTAAGAGCTCCATTGTATCCGGTATCCGCAAATAATTTCCAGGTTCGGCCAAGCAAAACATCAACGGTCACTTTCAACCTGTGAATCAGCCAGGCGCTCATTCGCTGAAGTCTGGAGAGCGATGCTCCGCAGGTCATGAATTTTCAAATTTTCAAATTTGCTCTCCATTTTCACATTCACAGCCTAAATTGCACCTATGAACGTTATTATAACCGGCGCATCCCGCGGGCTGGGCCTTACCCTGGCAGAAACATATGCGAGGGAGGGGCATAATTTATACCTCACTGCGCGAAATGAGGTTTCGCTGTACAATGCTCTGGAATCTCTCATGGGGCGGTTTCCAGATCAAAAGATCAAGGCCAAAGCATTTGATCTTTCTTTTAAAGAAGGGTCGGCCGGTTTTGGCAAATGGATATTGGATCAGCAGGCAGAGATAGACATACTAATCAACAATGCAGGCAATTTTATTCCCGGAAGTATTTACAATGAAGCGGAAGGGGTTTTGGAAAAGATGCTCGGCATCAATTTATTCAGTGCCTATCATCTGACGCGTGTGTTATTGCCTTCGATGATGAAGCGGAAAAGCGGACATATCTTTAATGTATGTTCCATTGCTGCACTGGCTGCTTATCCCAACGGCGGAGCATACAGCATCAGCAAATTTGCTTTGTCGGGGTTTTCAAAAAACCTGCGCGAAGAGATGAAACCCTACGGAATCAAAGTGACGGGCATCTATCCCGGAGCTATCAATACCGACTCCTGGTCAGGCAGCGGTGTGGACCCCAACCGGATCATGAAGCCCTCCGATTTGGCAGAAACCATTTTACAAATCAGCAAATTATCGCCGGCAGCCCTGGTGGAAGAATTGGTGATCAGGCCTTTGTTAGGGGACCTTTGAGGATGAGCCTATTTGGTTGATGGTTGATGGTTGATGGCTCCCAGGAGCGGACTCGCCTCGAAAGTCCATCAACCATCAACTATCAACCCTTTATGTTTTAACGCATTTTTATTCAAAATTTCCTCACATCCCATATCCCTGTTTTTATCTTTGCCTTGTGAAGATTTATTCATTTAAATCAAGCGTTATCGGCTCATTTTTACAATTCCGGCGTCTTCTTCCTCTTTGGCTAAGCCTGATGGTGAATTCGGCAATGGCACAGGTGAGTTTTACGACTGAATCGAATACCAGGGATATGGGCAAATCCGACTATGTCCAGATCCAATATGTCATTGAGAATGCGAAACAGATCGATAACCTGCAAGCTCCTGCATTCCCTGACTTTACGATTGTTGAGGGTCCGAGCCAGTCAACCGGAATGAGCGTTATCAATGGAGCGATGAGCCAGAATAAATCCGTCAGTTATGTTTTGCAACCCAGGCATGCCGGCAAATTCACGATCAAAGGAGCCACAGCAACGGTAGACGGGCAGCAAATGCAATCTAATCCGGTGACCATTCAAGTCCGGAATGTAAACAGCTACGGAAATCCGCAATCAACAAATAATTTTAACCCGGTGCCGCTTCCTGATTGGCCCGCTCCGCAGCCGCAGGTGGAAATGGAAGAAGTAGTCAGGCCCGGTGAAAATATTGCTGATAAAATAAAGAAGAATTTTTTCATTAAAGTGGATGTCAGCAAAAAAGATTGCTATCTGGGCGAACCCATTGTGGTCACTTACAAACTATACTCCCGGCTGCGTTCCGATTCCAGGGTAATGACGAATCCCTCCCTGAATGGATTCAGTGTTTACGATATGATGGATCCGAGCAGCGATCAATCGACAATAGAAAAAGTAAACGGTAAAGCTTTCACGGTGCATCTGATCCGGAAAGCACAGCTTATCGCTTTGCAGGCCGGAGATATATCCCTGGATCCTGTGGAAATAGACAACAATATTTATTTCCTGAAATTGGATGCCAAACAATCTGCCGCTTCGGGCCATGGGCTCGGTAGTTTACTTGACAGAATATTTGAACCGGACCCTCAGGGCACTCCGTTCACCGAAAATCTTACATTGGATAGTAAGCCGGTTACAGTACATGTGAAGCCTTTACCCGAACTTGAAAAACCTGCGGATTTCAACGGTGCTGTGGGCCGGTATTCCATTCAGGCCGCGGTAGATTCAAAGGAAATTGATACCGGAGATGCTGCTATACTTACCGTTACTGTAAAGGGAACGGGTAACCTGCCAATGATCAATGCACCAACTGTAAATTGGCCGGCCGAAATGGAATCATACGATGTCAGCAACAAAGAAAATATTAATAAATCAATTGCGCCGCTCAGCGGTTCGAAAACATTTTTTTATAGTTTCACCTGCTCCAAACCCGGGCAATTTACGTTGCCGCCGGTCAGGCTCAGTTTTTTCGACCCCGCTGCCAATGCATACAAAACCATTCAGTCCGATCCTTTACATATCCAGATCCACCATGCGGCCAGACGCAGATCCGCGCCGCTTCCGATGCCTGCCGCAACACTGGTTGAAGTAGGCTGGGCAAAAAATCTTGTCTGGATAATCTGCGGCGTACTGGCCGGAGCCATGGGGATTTATTTTTTAATGCGGAGAAAGTTCGTCAGCAATCCCGCAGCGGCTGGCGGAACAAAAACCCAGGGCCGGACAAAAGTAAACGGACTGCCCGGATCTCATGGAGCAATAACGGTACCCTCAGAAGCAGTTGCCGGTTCCCTGCAACTGCCAACCAAACCCGATCCATTGAAGGAGTCCAGGGACCTGCTGATATCAGGTGACTATGGAAGATTCTATGCATCAGTAAACCGCGCTATCTGGAAATTAGTATCAGATAAACTGCAGTTGCCCGGCAGTCAATTGAATAAGTTTAGTATTTCGGCCGTACTTAAATCCAAGGGATGGAATGAGGACGAGATCCTTCAGCTGAAAAACCTGCTGAATGAATGCGAAATGAAATTGTATACGCCTGAGTACAGCATCTCCGATGTAGCGAAGACGCTTGGGGAGGCTGAAATGGTAACGGGGAGATTGGAGGTTAAAAATTAAAAAGTAAAAATTAAAAATTAAAAATTAAAAATTAAAAAGTAAAAATAGGTCCCTCATAAGCCAGATGACCGGATCGGATGGCCTGTTTTTTACTTTTTACTTTTTACTTTTTACTTTTTAATTTTCACTCCGTATACTTATACCCCACGCCTCTTACTGAATGAAAGTGCTTGGGATTCCGGCTGTCGTCTTCAAAATATTTTCTGAAATTCAGAATAAAATTATCGATGGTGCGGGTGTTGGGATAAACCTGGTATCCCCAGACGGCCTGCAGTATCTTCTCGCGTTTTACCACTTCATTCTTATTTTCAATCAGCAATTTGAGTAACATGGTTTCTTTTTTGCTCAGACTGAAACGCTCGTTTTTTGTGTTGAATGCTTCCTGCGCCTTAAAGTCGATCGTATTTTTTCCGAAGCTATATTTTTCTGCGATATGATTTCTTTCCTGCAGCTTTTGATTCTTATCTATTAGTTTTTGCACGCGCAGAAGAAGCTCTTCCAGGTTAAAAGGCTTGTTGAGATAATCGTCCGCTCCTTTTTTCAATCCGAGAATGCGATCAGCGCTGGTATCCCGCGCGCTCAGCATCAGGATCGGAACAGGATTCTGCTGAACCCGGATGGTTTCGGCCACATTGATTCCATCGATACCGGGTAGCATAACATCCAGGATAACCAGATCGAAATATTCGGCCTTGACTGCTTTCAGGGCTTGAGTGCCATCATATGCGGAAGTTACCTGGTAGTTTTCAAGCTCCAGATTCAGACGAAGCGCATCGTGCAGGTTCTCCTCGTCCTCAACAAGTAAAATGGACTTACGCGCCGTTTCCGTCATGCTGGGTCAAATTAAAATGGACGGTAAAAATACTACCCTGGGGCCGATTGGATGAAATGTGAATAATCATATTATGATCCCGCGCGATTTTACTGCATAAATAAAGTCCGAGCCCGGTTCCCTGCGTGGTGCGTGTATCTTCATTTCCTACCCGGTAAAATTTTTGAAATACACGTTTACGTTCTTTCTCCGGTATTCCCATTCCTTCATCCTTCACTTCAAGGATGCCTTTATTCCCCTGCTTTTTCAGCGTAATAAAAATAGGTGTAGCGGGCTGCGAATATTTAACAGCGTTCTCTACCAGGTTGTTCACCAGGATCTGCATGAGAAGCGGGTCGCCTGTGAAAAAAATGGCTTCCGTTATTTCCTTGTGCCAGGGCCTCGCTGGAAACCGGCTCATGAAATCCTGAGAAGATTCTTTGACGATGGCAGAAAGATCAAGGAATTCCTTTTCTAACCGGTAAGATCCGCCTTCGAGTTGAGCCGAGACGAGAATATTCCCGGTGAGGGCGTTTAACCTGTTGATTTCCTGTAGCGATGATTTCAGGATCTTTTCTTTTTGAGCATCACTTAACACATGTTTTTGAAGGGTTTCCATATTTAACCTGGCAATTGAAATAGGTGTTTTCAATTCATGGGTTATGGCCATCATGAAATTTTGTTGCTGCCGGTGAATCCTTGCCTGGCGGAGAATGGCCGTGTACAAAAAAACTGCTCCTACCAGGATCACGATCAGGATCAGCAGCCCCTCACCAATATTACGCGCCGCTTTGCGGTCTCGCTCATTATAAATCTTTTGCACTTTTTGAACATAAGCCGGGTCATTTCGGGATAGCATGCTGAGCCTGTACCCGGTCATCTGCTGGTTTTGGATATTCAGTGCAATAAACCACCAACCCAGCGCGGCGATAATATAGAGTAATAGAAACCAGTAAACCAGGTTGGGCCGGGTTAACCTCTTTTTCTTATAAATGTTTATGGCCATGATGCTGCGCCGTTTTACCTTTTTGCAGCCAAGCTGTCATTGGATTTTTTCCACCCTTAATCCCACGCTCAACACATTTTGCAGCGGATCCTCGCGCATGAGTTGCTCCATAACAAAATGGTAGGTACCGGGTCTCCTGAACCGTGTTTTGGGTTGTATCAGAATTCGTGCATCATAGATATCATCCATGGCTGTGCCGATCCAACCCTTTTCATTTGTGGCCAGGAGCAGGTCGTAATCCCCTGTTTTGGTTTGGCTTTCGCCAGGTTCAAATACGGTTGCCCGCTCATAGATGTTATTGTAATGGTAGCCATCAGTGTGCCGGAGTACGATATATATATTATAAAGAGCATCCGTGTCCGTAATGGTAAAAGCGATATCGGGCTTTACAGCTTCCGCCCATTGATGGTCTTTCAGTAATACCGTTTTTTCAAACACACCGGTCGTAAAAGAGCATGAGACCGCACAAAAACAAATTAAGAGAAATAAAGGTATTTTTTTAACCATAAAAAATATTATGTCAGGGCTTCGGAGAACGATGCCCGCCTTCGCTAAAGCTTCGCAGGGCGATGCGTTTCAAAGTACATTCAATATTTGTTCCTTTGCTTTTTCCAATTCATCCTTCATCAATACCACGCATTTCTGGATAGTCACATCATATGCTTTGGAACCTGTCGTATTGATTTCCCTTCCGATTTCCTGAAGAATAAATGAGAGTTTTTTACCCTTGTTATCTTCCGGATCAGCCAGGACCTCCTTAAAATAGGAGCAATGATTTTTAAGCCTCACCTGTTCTTCGCTGATGTCAATTTTTTCCAGGTAATAGATCATTTCCTGTTCCAGGCGGTTATTATCGTAATGATCTTTGCCAACATACTCTTCGAGCAGCTTTTCGAGGCCGTCGCGGATTTTTTGCTGCCGAAGAGGTTGAAGTTTCACGATGTCTTCTTGTTGCAGGCAGATATTGTCAATGCGCAGGATAAGGTCTTCTTCAAGCACTTTGCCTTCATTAAGCCGGTGGGCGTTGAGGTCATCAATTGCCATGAGCACCACCTTGCTGAATTGATTCCACTCTTCATCCGTAAGCGTGTCTCCCGTCGGTGTGATCACTTCCGGTAACTTCACAAGTGTACTTAGGATTGCCGAGGGATCAAGGGAAAGTTCCCTGGATAATTCCGCGAGTGCTTCATAATAGGCTTTGGCCAGATCCGTATTAATACTAACAGGTTTTGCATTCCCTGTTTGTTTCAGGCTGATCGTACAGTCCAGCGACCCGCGGCCGAGTTTTTCCGAAAGTATTCTCCGGATATCGAATTCATAGGGTTTCAGGAAGCCGGGCAATTTCAACTGCAGTTCAAACTGTTTTCCATTCAATGATTTTATATCCACCAGAAAAGTCTTACCGCCAACCGTTTCCTCCGCTCTGCCAAAGCCCGTCATCGATTTTACCATATGAACCTGTTTATGACGGAAAGGTAATAAATTAAATGAGCGTATCGAGTCCAAGCTTATGGCAGAAATCTCTTTTGTTCATCTCAACCAAATCACCGGGCAACATGGATTGGATGCTTAGGGAGGAAATGCGATAGCGCAGCAAACGGAGGGTTGGAAATCCAACAGCGGCTGTCATTTTTCTTACCTGTCTGTTTTTACCTTCAGTTAAAGTGAGGCTGATCCAGGAAGTCGGAATATTTTTTCTGAAACGAATCGGTGGATGCCTTTCCGGTACAACGGGCATTGTCGCAAAGCGGTATGAATGGGCCTTTATGGTTTGATAGTTTTTTCCGTCGATGGAAATGGAAACACCCGAAGCTAACCCATCCACTGCCTGTGTTGTGATATCACCTTCAACCTGGACCCAGTATTCCCGCTCATGGGCGAATGAAGGATGGAGAACGGGGTAATTCAGGCTTTTGTCGTTTGTGAGCAAAAGCAATCCTTCACTGTCAAAATCCAAGCGGCCCAGTGGGTATACATCGGCAGGCAGGTCCAAAAAATCCTTGAGGCAGGCTTTCCCCTTTTCCGCCGTAAAGCCCGAAATCACCTGGAAAGGTTTGTATATGATAAAGTATCTGTGCACATGAATTCAATGAAAGGCTTACAGGCAAAGGGTTTGAAAAGATTCTGAAAAATAAAAAGCCCCGCTGGCGGCGAGACTTTTACTATTTGGATGGGTTAGTAAGTACAGGGAAATAAATTTCCCTACACAATATTAGAAATAATTTTGTCGATCCGGAAAAATTTTCCAATAAATTTTATGCACAATTTTTTTTAGGGTGTGGAAAAGCACTTTAATGTAGGTTTACGCAAATTTTCCAACCATGAAATTTCCTTCCCCGGTATCATTGCCCTGGTTATCTGAATTTCTCGGCGCTTCCCTGAAGGGAGATGTAAAGGCTTTTGCAACTGGCATTAATGAGATACACAAAGTTGAAAGGGGCGACCTTGTTTTTGTGGATCATCCAAAATATTATGATAAGTGCCTTCAATCAGCAGCTTCTTTTATAATTATCAACCAGCTTGTGGAGTGCCCCCCGGGAAAGGCCTTGCTGATCGTTGATGAGCCTTTCGAGGCCTATCTGAAAATTGTAAAACACTTTCGTCCATTTGAAGTAGCGGTTCAGTTGCTGAGTCCGGATGCACAAATCGGTAGGACTACTTTTATTTATCCCGGCGCATTTATCGGCCATCATGTACAGATAGGAGAGCGTTGCGTGATCCACCCCAATGTGAGTATTCTGGATCATTGCGTAGTAGGGAATGACGTGATCATTCAGGCGGGAACGGTCATCGGCTCCGATGCTTTTTATTATAACACGAAAAAGAACCGGGAGGTCTGGTATAAAAAAATGTTGAGCTGTGGAAGGGTAGTGGTGGAAGACGAGGTGGAGATCGGTGCAGGATGCACGATCGACCGGGGAGTGACCGCTGATACCGTCATTGGTAAGGGATGCCGTCTGGATAATATGATCCA
>JANWIY010000014.1 GCA_025449645.1 Chitinophagaceae bacterium
GCAAGGGGTTCCGGTCGAGCAGAGCGCCCCAGTCCTTATTGCCATCCTGGAGGTATTTCTGCCTGGCCACATCTTTCGTCACATACTCATACGATCTCACGTAAGGCTGACCTGACACATACTGTACCAGGGCCGCGCTATCCCGCGGAGAAACATTTTCCCGGATATAAACATTCATCGCAATATTTTCTTTGAAGTATTCGCCAAGCTTGTTCGCATTGATCACAATCCATCCCAAAACACCCAGGAGAAAAAGCACCAGAGATACTCCGACAATGGCCATAATATAGGAAGGCGTAGAGCGTTTGGCTGATCCTTTCCGTGTTTGAGCCATAGTTGACCGATTTCCGTTTAAACTCTGGTGAGAAGGGGCAAAAATAGAAGATTTAGCCGCACGAAGCGTATTTTTGTTGGTTCATATGGAGTATTCATTCACGGAAATCGAAAAAAAATGGCAGGACAAATGGAAGGCCGGTCAGGTATACCGGGTCAAAAATAACAGTCCTAAACCAAAGTATTACGCGCTTGACATGTTTCCATATCCGAGCGGTATCGGTTTGCATGTCGGACATCCCCTCGGTTATATCGCCAGTGATATTTTTGCACGTTTTAAAAGACTGAAAGGCTTTAATGTCCTGCATCCGATGGGATATGATGCATTCGGTTTGCCTGCAGAACAATATGCACTTGACCATGGCGTGCACCCGGCAGAAAGCACCCGGCAGAATATTAAGAATTTCAGGGATCAGCTCGACAGGATCGGATTTTGTTTTGATTGGAGTCGCCAGGTGAACACCGCCGAGCCCGACTTTTATAAATGGACACAATGGATTTTTTTACAGTTATTTAACAGTTGGTATAACCGAACAGAAAAAAAAGCCTGCCCTATAGAATCACTTGCAAAACATTTCGAAACCGGAGGCAGCTCCATCGTTTCCGCTTACCGGCATCAGCCTGAATTTTCCGCAGCAGATTGGAAAGGGTTCAGCGAAAAAAAACAGCAGGATATTTTAATGGAATATCGTCTCGCATATTGCGGAATCGGAGAAGTGAACTGGTGCGAGGCGCTCGGAACAGTTCTCGCCAATGATGAAGTGATCAACGGCGTCAGCGAACGCGGGGGATACCCTGTAGTGAAGAAAAAATTAAGACAGTGGTATCTGCGCATTACCGAATATGCCGACCGGTTGCTGGAGGGCCTGGAAAAAGTAGAGTTCAGCGAAGCGATGAAAGAAATGCAGGCGAACTGGATCGGAAAAAGCCATGGCGCAGAAATAGATTTTGAAATCGCGCCTCATCCTGATCATCTCCGGAAAAGCACTGAAGGCTTATCAAAACTTCGGGTATATACCACGCGGCCGGATACAATTTTCGGCGTTGACTTTATGGTAGTTGCTCCTGAACACGAACTCGTACCCAGCTTCACAACGGCTCCGCAGCAGCCGGCAGTGGATGAATATTTAACCTATGTAAAAAGCCGCAGTGAACGTGAGCGGATCGCAGAAAAAAAAATCACGGGCTGTTTTACAGGATCCTATGCACTGAACCCTTTTAATGGTCGCCGCATTCCCGTATGGGTCTCGGAGTATGTACTTGCCGGATACGGAACCGGCGCAATCATGGCTGTGCCCTGCAGCGATGAACGGGATTACAAATTCGCACAACATTTTCATATCCCTGTTACGAATATAATAGGTGCTCATTATAATGGAAAGGAAGCAAATCCTACGAAAGATGCCTTATTGGAAGACAGTGATTTCCTGAACGGGCTGCCCATGCAGGATGCGATCGCGCTGGTCAATGCGCGTATCGAATCCATGGGAATCGGAACCACCCGCGTGAATTACAAAATGAGGGATGCAGCGTTTAGTCGTCAGCGTTACTGGGGTGAACCCTTTCCCATAGTATGGAAAAATGGTATTGCCTGTGCCCTCGATGAAGAAGAGCTTCCTCTGCTTTTACCCGAAGTAAAAGAATACAAACCAGGGCCCGACGGTGAAGGTCCACTTGCAAATATTCCCGAATGGACTTCGAAGCACCTGGAGACCAGCACCATGCCTGGCTATGCCGGCAGCAGCTGGTATTTTCTCCGCTATATGGATCCGCATAACACAGAGGAATTCTGCAACAGGAAAGCCTCGGACTACTGGGGACAGGTGGATTTGTATATCGGCGGTACCGAACATGCTGTCGGACATCTTCTCTATAGCAGGATGTGGACCAAATTCCTGTTCGACAGGGGATATATCGGATTTGATGAACCGTTCCGGAAACTGCTGAATCAGGGAATGATACAGGGCTCTTCAAGGTTTGTATACAGGGTAAGTCCGGCTATGTTTGGCCACGATACAATTGCAATGAACGGCATAAAGGATTTGCCTCAAATATTTATTTCGAAAGGCATCATAACCCTGTTAAATAAAGGAGATCAATTAAGAAAAGATGGTCCGTCCACGGCAGAAATGATTAGTGAAGCAATTCAGGAAATAAAAAAAGAAGGTCCTTCTCAAATAGAAATGATTAAGGATGCTATTCAAATAATCTTATCTCAGAAGTTTCCGTTATTCCAGCTGATTGAAAATGTCGAAATAGAATATCAGCCGTTGCATGTGGACGTAAACCTGGTGGATGGAGTGGAACTAAATATTGGATTATTCATCAATTCAAAGGAAGAATTTAAAAGCGCTTATTTCATTCTGGAAGACGGTACAATTTGGCCCAAAATCGGGATTGAAAACCAATTATCTTCCGACGATCCGGTTCCCGATTATTTTAGCAAGACCCTTAATTTTAGAAAGACTTTCTCTCCATTGGAGAAATTACGATCAATTTACATATGCGGCGCTGAAACTGAGAAAATGTCCAAATCGAAATTCAACACCGTTAACCCAAACGAGCTGGTTGAAAAATACGGCGCTGATACTTTCCGTATGTATGAAATGTTTTTGGGGCCGGTGGAGCAAAGCAAACCCTGGGATACAAAGGGCATTGAAGGCGTCCACCGTTTTTTGCGAAAGCTCTGGCGTTTATTCTATGATGATTCCAAAGGAAGGTTATGGACCACTGAAACGGCTTCCCATGATGAATTAAAGGTTCTGCACAAAACCATCAAAAAGATAGACGAAGATACAGAAAGACTTTCGTTCAATACGGCCGTCAGTGCCATGATGATTGCAGTGAACGAACTCGGCGATTTAAAATGCCATAAAAAAGAAGTACTGGAAAAAATACTCATCCTGCTTACACCTTATGCGCCGCATATCTGCGAAGAACTCTGGCATGGCCTCGGTAATGAAAATACAATCCTGGATGCGATTTACCCTTTTGCTGAACAAAAATATCTTTTGCAATCCGAAAAACAATATCCGGTCGCTATCAATGGAAAAACAAGAACGGAACTGAATATTAGTCTTGATGCAACACAGCAGCAGGTGGAGGAACTTGTACTCTCGGATCAAAAGGTAAGAAAATGGCTGGACGGAAAATCACCTAAAAAAGTGATTTATGTGAAGAATAAAATGATTAACATCGTGGTCTAAATGTTGTAGCAAAATATGGAGAAAACCAAAGACAGTCCGGGCATCATAGTCCCACCCCCTCTTTTTTTTGTGGCCGTATTTTTTCTTTCTTTTTTACTTCAAAGGCTTTTTCCAATCCAACTTAGTTTCTTCCAGACATTAACAGCCCATATCTTGTCTGCTGTAATTTGCACGGGTGGATTATGTTTCATAGTCCCTGCGCTGGGCCAGTTCATCAGGACAAAGAATACCGTTATTACAATCAAATCTGCATCATCCCTCCAAACGAGCGGGGTTTATTCAATCACCCGGAACCCTATGTACCTGGGATCTTCAATGGCATATCTTGGGTTAGCTTTTATTTTTGGTAATTGGTGGACCGTCGTACTGCTTCCCATATTAATTCTTCTTGTGACCCGGCTGATAATACTACGGGAGGAGAAATACTTAATGAGATCTTTTGGAAATAGTTATGCAGACTACAAAGAAAAAGTACGGCGCTGGATCTGATCAGGGTTTCACCAATCTCACCAGTGCGCTGCTTCCTTCGTCGCTTTCAAGATGTGCTTCATAGTGTTTATCCCCTACAATTGCAACCATGAGAGAAGTGTTGGGCGGAATGGTTCCAAGGTTTTCAGCCACCATCACCAATTCATTATCAGCCTGAAGATCCGCAACGGGAATTTTGATGATATAAGCCTGATCGGAAAGAAGGATATGTTCCCTTAACAGGTTTCCATTCAGAAATACGGCAATCGAATCCCCGTCTATCTCTGCATTATCGTAAAAGCGCAGTTCGATGGAATCCCCTTTTAAAGGAATAACGGTTTTTAAGACTTTCGTCCTGCTCGTCAATCTTTGTTCGTTGGTTTGCGCAGGTATGGGAACAGTAGCCAGATTGCCGGCAGGTTCAATTCCTTTTTCATCCGTTTTTATTTCCTGGGGCGTAGTCCGGGAACTCATCGGAGAAGGTTGATTTTCATTTTTTGCAACCACAGGAGGCTCAGCAAGGGGATGATCCGGCAGCGTGGACGCCGGGTATAAAGCAATTTGCTCAATGCTGTCAATCAAATACGGATGACTCACGCAATATGCGTAGTTATCCAGCAGAAAATCCCACTCATCAGGAAAAACAGGATCATTTGACCCTTTCGCCAGGTGCAATTCTTTTTTTCCTTTTTCCTCATTATCGCGGGAGGAACTTTTGCCATCCAGTTTCATAACGCCTTCACCCGGGCAATTGAAATCAGCAACAGCGAGGAGTGCATCTCCCGAACCTGTTCCGATAAAACGCCTGCCCAAATGGTCCTCCAGCAATGAATCATCCCACCAGACCACATCCATGGCTTTGTCGTCAAAGTATCCTTTCACCGAATAGCGGCGATATTCATTTTTCGAATTGTAATAGTAGGAAGTGCCGATGAGACTATCATCCTTGCGCACAAGTTTTAGCTCAACTTTGGAAGAACCCATTTTTCCCCGCCATATCCCTGTAATAGGCTGGGCCTGGGCAGAGCTGACCACCAGGAAAAAGAAGAGTGCGGATCCCAGGATGCGTGCAGCTTTATCGGATCGTACCATATCATTGGAACGTCCGGCCGCTGGTTATATTTTATCAAGGGAAGTGAATAAAGTTCAGGATTATCCCAGATAAACTTCAAGCAATCCTTCCGGAAGACTCAGCAACAGCCTTTTCCCGGCATGGTCTATTTTATCCAGGGTTTCTTCGTTGACGGGTATTAAAACTTCCCGCATTTGGATTTCCAACCGGCACAGCACCTGGTGTGGTTGTTCTATGACTTCCAACACTTCCCCAAGGTCCTTACCTTCGTCCAGCAAGTGATATCCGACCCAGGCAATGGGCTTATTTTTTAAAGCATGCAGATTCAGGTCTTCCTGTTTCATCCACACTTCATGACGCAAAAACTTCGATGCCGTCTCCTTATTGTCAATACCCTCGAGCTTAATATATAATTCCTGATCACTTTTTGTCCGGGCAGAGTGCAGGAAAAAAGGGAGTAGTTCGTTTTTATTTTGCTCCAGAAAGATCACGCTAATCTTTCCAGGAGAAATCATTTTGCCAAGGTGGTGCTGTAGGATCAATTCTCCTTTCAAACCGAAACTGGAAACAATCTTTCCGATATTTCTGTAATTATTTTCCATGATGGAAACAGCGCACCTGCACCAGGGTTATCCCTGGGTTTCGTTCTCCTGCCGTCTTTCAACTCTTCGCGGTGCGGGTGCGCGTCTGCCGCCAGGTCTTGCTTTCCGGTGATCTTCCTGACGTTTCTTTACCTGGAGTTCATGTTCGCTATGCCATTTGGAAAATTTTTCCATGGCAGCAGCTTCATCAAACAATCCCAGTGTTACGCCCCGAAGCAGGTGTTTGAGGTACAAAACGCCCTTGTACGACAATATGCGGCGCACTGTATCCGTTGGCTGGGCTCCTTTATGCAGCCAGTCGAGCGCCTTCTGGCGATCAAGCTGTACAGATGCAGGAACTGTTAAGGGATTGTAGGTGCCGATTTTTTGAATGAATTTGCCATCTCTTGGGGCCCTTACATCGGCAACGACGATGAAGTAAAATGGTCTTTTCTTAGACCCATGTCTCTGGAGTCTGATTTTTACTGGCATCTTAAATAAAAATTTAAATGCGTTATTAAATAAGGTTTATCCTTTTGATTGCAGAAGCAACCACTGCAAATGTAATACATCAGATATAAAATGGCGAATACTTTGCGGTGATTTTTTGATGATCGGCGAATTTAACGTTTACCCTGGCCGAAAGCGCCTTTCATAGGCATTTTGTTCATTGTTTTCATCATTTGTTTCATCTGTTCGAACTGTTTCATAAAGGCATTTACATCCTGTAAATCCTTGCCGCTTCCTGAGGCAATCCGCTTCCTTCTGTTCTGGTCGATCACATCCGGATTAGCCCGTTCAAAGGGCGTCATGGAACCGATCATCGCTTCGATCCCTTTGAAAGAATCGTTGCTGATATCAATGTCTTTTACCGCTTTGCCAACGCCCGGAATCATGCCCAGCAAATCCTTGATATTGCCCATCTTTCGTATCTGGTCGAGCTGCTGGCGGAAATCCTCGAAATCAAACTGGTTTTTCCTGATCTTTTTCTCCAGCTTTTTTGACTGCTCCTCATCGAACTGGGCCTGAGCCTTTTCCACCAGGCTGGTGATATCTCCCATTCCCAGTATCCGCTGGGCCATTCTTTCAGGATAAAATACATCCAGGGTTTCCATTTTCTCCCCGCTGCTGACAAACTTAATAGGTTTGTTTACCGTGTATTTGATGGATAAGGCTGCTCCGCCCCTTGTATCCCCGTCCAGTTTGGTGAGGACAACCCCGGTAAAATCCAGCCTTTCATTAAAGGTCCTTGCGGTATTTACCGCGTCCTGGCCTGTCATCGAATCGACAACAAAAAGGATTTCCTGGGGATTGACCGCTTTCTTGATATTCGCTACCTCATTCATCATCACTTCATCAATGGCCAAACGGCCAGCTGTATCCACGATCACAACGTTCCTGTTCCTGCTTTTTGCCTCTTCCACGGCCTGCCTCGCAATGCCAACAGGATCCACACTTTCGGGAACAGAGAAAACCTCCACCCCGATCTGCTCCCCTAATATTTTTAATTGTTCAATTGCAGCGGGCCTGTAAACATCA
Source organism: Chitinophagaceae bacterium (assembly GCA_025449645.1). Lineage (GTDB taxonomy): Bacteria > Bacteroidota > Bacteroidia > Chitinophagales > Chitinophagaceae > Puia. Next base: position 7,200 of record JANWIY010000014.1, read on the forward strand.
GCAGCCACCAGCAGGGGTGAAAACCCCTTTTGCGTCCTGAGGTAATGGGCCAGTTTGGCGCTGAAAGTGGTTTTGCCGCTTCCCTGCAGGCCGGCTATCAGAATAACCGCCGGGTTTCCTTTCGCCTGCAAAACGCTTTCATTGCCCCCCATCAGGGCCGCAAGCTCATCTTTCACGATTTTAACCATCAGCTGTCCGGGACTTACGGCCGTCAATACTTTCTGGCCCATGGCTTTTTCCCGAATGCTGTCAGTAAATTCCTTCGCTATCTTGAAGTTTACGTCGGCATCAATAAGGGCCCGGCGGATATCTTTTACAGTTGCGGCTACATTGAGCTCGGTGATCCTGCCCTGCCCTTTCAGCTGCTTAAACGCCGAGTCTAGTTTCTCACTTAAATTTTCAAACATGTTCTGTTGTCACTATTGATGATCAAAAGAAAAAACGTGAATAAACAACCGTTGTATCCACGTTTTTCAGAAAGGCAAAAGTAAGAAAATGAAGTGTAATATTATCTCAAATGAGCCGATTTTGTGATTAAATACCGAGGTAGTTCCTAAGTGATTTGGCTCCGGAATTACTCCTCAGCTTGGTAATCGCCTTGTCCTTGATCTGCCTTACCCGCTCCCGCGTCAGGCTGAACCTGTCCCCGATATCTTCCAGACTCATGGGATGATCCACGCCGATGCCAAAGAAAAAACAAATCACTTCCTTCTGGCGTTCGGTAAGCGTTTTCAGAGACCGGTCAATGTCAAGTTTTAATGATTCGTTATACTCCAGATTGACCTCGGCCCGGTCGGCATTCGGGTTTTCCATAACGTCAATGAGCGTATTATCTTCTCCTTCTGAAATTGGTGTATCCACACTGATATGACGTCCGCCGATACCCAGCGTGGAGGAAACTTCTTCAATATCCAGTTCAAGAACTTCAGCGAGCTCCTCGGGAGATGGTTCGCGCTCAAATTGCTGTTCCAGCATGGAATAGGCTTTCTGAATCCGGTTTGTAAGGCCGACTTTATTCAGTGGAAGCCGCACGATGCGAGATTGCTCGGCAAGCGCCTGCAGAATGCTCTGGCGGATCCACCACACAGCATAAGAAATGAATTTGAAACCACGCGTTTCGTCGAAACGCTGCGCGGCCTTGATTAAACCAAGATTGCCCTCATTGATGAGATCGGGCAGTGTTAATCCCTGGTTCTGGTATTGTTTGGCTACGGAAACTACAAAACGAAGATTGGCTTTAGTGAGTTTATCCAGGGCCTTCTGATCACCCTGTTTTATGCGGATAGCGAGCTTGACCTCCTCCTCCGGTGTGATCAATTCCACTTTTCCGATCTCCTGCAGGTACTTTTCCAAGCTCTGAGATTCACGATTAGTTATACTCTTCGTGATCTTGAGTTGACGCATACTCATAGGCAGGTATTTTTTAAAGGTTTTAGGTTCAAAGGGTTTGTCAGATACATAAAAACGCACAAATGAATCTTTTCTTATTTAACATTTCAGAAGGATTCATATAAGGATAACCAATATAACCATTTGGAACCAAAACACCAAACCGGATTAACGGTAAAGGCCTGGTACTCAGTGAATTCTCTATTTTTTATTTCATGATATGTTCATTATCAACGCTTTCGGGGGAATTAAAAAAAATTTCAGGGCTTGAATTATTTATCTATAATTGCAGCCCACGATCAATAGCAACCGAGATGAGTAAGAAACAGCAGTTTACCTTAGAGTACTCCCTAAAATGCCCCGCATCCATTTTATATGAGTTTTTAAGCACCCCGGCCGGCCTGCAGGAATGGTTTGCAGATAAGGTGGATGAACGCGATAATATTTTCAGTTTTTCCTGGAATGGTTCAACCACAAAAGCAGAGGTTTTGGAAAGTGAAATGGAAAAATATATCCGTTTTCACTGGTCCGATTCTCCCAAAGAAGAATTTTTTGAATTTCGCATTGAAAAATCTGATATCACCAATCAAACCATATTGCTGATCAAGGATTTTGCAGATAAAAAGGACATTAAAGATCAGACCCAGCTCTGGAGTTATCAGGTGAAGGATCTTTTTCACCGCCTCGGTAACTGATTTTTTTAACGTCGGGTTGTAGCCCCGGCCGGTATCTTTGCGCTAACCGGAAATTTTTGGTGTGATAAAAAAGCTTGACAAACTAATCGTTAGGGCGTTCATCGGCCCTTTTATCGCTACTTTTTTCATCACGGTGTTTGTACTGGTTCTTCAATTCTTCTGGTTGTATATCGACGATATTGTCGGCAAAGGATTGGATTTCCTTACCATCACCAGGTTCATTTTATATGTCTGTGCGACACTTGTTCCCCTGGCGCTACCCCTGGCTGTGCTCCTTTCATCCATTATGACTTTCGGGAACCTGGGCGAGACCTTTGAGCTGGTGGCTATCAAATCCGCAGGAATCCCTCTCTTGCGTTTTATGCGGCCGCTTTTCATCGCCTCCCTGATCATTTGCGGGATCGCATACCTTTTCAACAATTATATCATACCTGTGGCCCAGTTGAAAATGCAGACCCTGAAGTATGATATCATTGTTTCAAAACCAGCTTTCGACATCAAGGAAGGTGTGTTCTACGACAAAATTGATGGGTACGTTATTAAAATCGGACGAAAGGAGAAAGACGGCGCCACCATTCATGACGTCCTGGTTTTCCAGCATAACTATAACCTGCTGCAGGATTTTACCACCGTTGCGCAAAGCGGCAAGATGACCATCTCTCCAGATAAAAAATTCCTTGAATTTAACCTCCGGAATGGATGGAACTACCAGGAAAAAGGTCCCCGGAATTCGACCCAGACAGATCTTTATCGCGTAGGTTTCGCAGAATATAAAATGGTATTTGACCTGAGTTCATTTAAGCTGAACAAAACCGACGACAGTGCATTTAAAAATAATTATGCGATGCTGAATATGCGTCAGCTCGGAACTACCATTGACTCCATTGAAAAAACGACGGCCTCTTATAAAAAGCAATCCTTTATTACCTGGAACTCCTATTTGCGCACCCTGCCTTACCTTGATAGTCCCTGGAAGGCGAGGGCCCTGACGCTGAAAATGGATTCATTCCGGAGTATCATTCCGGATACTGCCTCCCACCTGGTCAGGGAAAGAACTTTTTCCACCATTAATAATCTCAAGGCGAATTTCGACCTTTCAGCAATTTCTTATGAGAACGACAGGCAGAATCTTCGTCTCCACCAGATGGCCTGGCACGATAAAATCACAATGTCCATTGCATGCCTCGTTCTTTTTCTCATCGGTGCCCCTTTGGGCTCTATCATCCGGAAAGGAGGAATAGGAATGCCATTGGTTTTTGCCGTGATCTTTTTTGTGATCTTTTTCCTGCTCAATAATTTCGGAAGAAAATTTGTAAAGCAGGACGTCATGCAACCCTTCACGGGCATGTGGATGGCCACCTACACATTATTACCCTTAGGGATTTTTCTTACCTATAAAGCAATGAATGATTCCCAGCTTTTCAACAGAGAATTCTATTACCGGTTCTTCCGGAAATTCCGTTTTTCCAAAAAGGATCCTGAGAACATGGTCTGACCTTTTGTTCAGAACTTATTTTTATCCTGAAGAATCTTCATCCGAATCCGTTTACATTTGCTGACAATTTTTTGTGTGGACCAGGGCAAGCAAAATATCAGGGTGCAATTGTGGATTGTTATTGTTGCATTGATTTTATTCAGCATCAAAATACTTGCATGGTATCTGACCCACTCCGTCGCCATTCTTACCGACGCCCTTGAAAGTATCGTAAATGTCATTGCGGGATTCGTCGGATTGTACAGCTTGTCCATAGCGTACAAACCCCGGGACGCCAATCACCCATATGGCCACGGTAAGGCAGAATTTCTCTCTGCCGCCATCGAAGGCACGCTGATCATGCTGGCGGGGATCTTCATTATTTACGAAGCCATTTACCATCTCTTTTATCCAAATAGATTGAAACAGCTCACATTTGGAATCTACCTGGTAGCGGCATCCGCTGTGATCAATTACATCGTAGGATATATAGCTGTGAAAAAAGGCAGAGCCAGCCGTTCAGATGCGCTCGAGGCCAGCGGACGGCACCTTCAGTCGGATACCTATTCCACGATCGCAATTATCGTCGGTCTGTTGCTGATCTATTTTACCGGCATCCAGCAGATGGATAGTGTGGTAGCCATCATCGTATCCCTTGCCATCATGTTCATAGGCTACCGGATCGCAAGAAGATCTGTTGCAGGCATCATGGACGAAGCCGACGATAAGATTCTGGGAAAACTCATCACCCTGCTTAACAGCGACAGAAAACAAAACTGGATCGATATTCACAACCTGCGCGTGATCAAATTCGGGAACATCCTGCATATCGATTGTCATATGACCGTTCCCTGGTACCTGAACGTGAGGGAGGCCCACCATGAAGTGGATGTACTGAGAACCCTGATCGAAAAAGAATTAGGATCGGCAATGGAATTCTTTGTACATGAAGATGATTGTATTCCGGATTGCTGCCCCATATGCATTAAAACGGATTGCCCCGTAAGACAATACCCGTTCAGTAAGCGGATCGAATGGAAAATGAATAATATTACTCCCAATAAAAAGCACAATAGCTCAACGCCCGGATGATTTGATTTTTTTCATCTTGTCGTATTTCTCTGCCATCACTTCGGATACACGTGTGAGTTGGGCATGTTCACTGCTGATGTCGTTGAGCAGATCAACCGATTTCAGGTTATATGCCATTTCCGTGGCCTGCACTTCCCGCGTGGATGCAATAAAGTTGGGGTCGTAACTGTAAACCCCTGAACCAAAATCAATTTGTTCTTCTGTTTTTTCCATAGATTGAGCCAGCGCCTTCAATTTTATGTCATACTCATTTATGGCACTCTCCAAAGCTTCCCGCTGTTTCTGTATATCCCGGATATTCTTTTGGAAATCATCAAAGCGCATATCCAGTTCATGCAATTCTCTTTTTGTATAATGTTTTGGCGCGGGTTCCTGTGCAAGGACGGCAGAAGAAAAGGATAGGGCGGTCAGCAGGACCGCAAGCATTCTGGGCATAAAAGGCATTTTCGCTAAATTAGCCCGTTTTGTATTACCCCGAAAAAATGTTGATTTCTTAAAAGGGCCTAATTTCGCTCCAACAGGATTCCTGTTTCTAAGAATGGTTCAATAAATTATTCGCTCATGCAAGCGTGGAAACAATATCAGGAAGAGAATAAGGAAAGATTTCTGGAAGAATTGCTCGGATTACTGCGATTTCCTTCTATTAGCGCAGACAGCAGCCATAAATCCGACATGCTGGCCTGTGCAGAAGCCGTAAAAAAATCCCTGTTGCTGGCGGGTGCAGGAAAGGCAACGGTATTTGAAACCAGGGGTCATCCGGTGGTTTACGCAGAGAAAATCGAAGACCCGGCCAAACCCACCATACTGGTTTACGGGCATTACGATGTTCAGCCTCCCGAACCACTTGAATTGTGGAAAAGCGCGCCGTTTGAACCCTTGCTGAAGGATGGAAAGATCTTTGCCCGCGGATCCGCGGATGACAAAGGACAATTCTTCATGCATGTAAAAGCTATGGAGATTATGAAACAACATGGTTCCCTTCCATGCAATATCAAATTCATCATTGAAGGCGAAGAAGAAATTGGTTCGCCAAATCTGGGGACATTCGTTCAAACCCATAAAGATTTATTAAAAGCGGATGTGATCCTGATCAGCGATACTTCGATGATCAGTCTGAATACACCATCCATTGATACCGGCGTGCGCGGCCTGGCTTACATCCAGGTAGAAGTAACGGGGCCCAACCGGGACCTGCACAGCGGGGTCTATGGCGGGGCCGTTGCCAACCCGATCACTATGCTGGCCCGGATGATTGCTTCCTGCCATGACAAAAATAACCACATATCGATACCGGGATTTTATGATGAGGTACTGGAAGCATCCGTGGAAGAAAGAAAAAAACTTGCGCAGGCACCGTTCGACGAAAAGGAATATGAAGGGGACCTGGGTCTGAAATCCGTTTGGGGGGAAAAAGGATTTTCAACGAACGAAAGGACCGGCATACGCCCGACGCTCGAGGTGAACGGCATCTGGGGAGGTTACCAGGGAGAAGGCTCCAAGACGGTGCTGCCCTCCCGCGCCTTCGCCAAGATTTCCGCAAGGCTGGTTCCCAACCAAACATCCGAAAAAATAACCCGATTACTTCTAAGTTATTTTACGCGGATTGCGCCTGAAGGCATTAGTGTAAATGCTTTCGATCTGCATGGCGGCGAGCCCTATCTTACGCCATTGGATTCAAAAGCTTATCGGGCAGCGGAAAAAGCCATTGAAACAACATTCGGCAGAAAACCTATTCCCGTTCGGGGCGGGGGAAGCATCCCCATCTGCTCATTGCTGGAAAGGGAGCTTGGTATTAAGATCGTGTTCCTGGGTTTCGGGCTGGACAGTGATAACCTGCATTCACCAAACGAAAAATTTGATATCGCTAATTTTTATAAAGGCATTGAAACCATTCCTTATTTTCATCAATACTTTGCTGAGATGAAGTAATCTCAGACCAGCATCGACAGAAGGTTTATTCAAATGTGGAAATGTGAAAATGTGCAAATGTGCAAATGAAATACAGAATTTCTAACTCAGTCTTACAGCATTTCCACATTTGCACATTTGCACATTTTCACATTTCCACCTATGCCAGAAAAAGAAAAACTCCGGATCGATAAATACCTTTGGGCCATCCGCCTTTTTAAAACCAGGAGTCTCGCTTCAACAGCCTGCGAAAAAGGAAAAGTGAAATTCCAATCTGTGCAGGTGAAACCTGCAAAGCATGTTATTATCGGAGAAGAATACGAAGTAAAGACTGAAGCCAAAAGATGGAGGATCAAAGTAACAGGGCTGCTGGACCACCGGCTAGCCCATGTGGAGGCAATTAAATATTATCTCGACATCACCCCGCCGGAAGAAATGGAAAGACTGCAATTCCAGGCTGCCAGCTTTCATACCGGAAAGCGCCTGAGTAAAGTGGGAAGACCTACAAAAAAACTGCGCAGAGAATGGGAGGATTTCCGCGATGAGGAACCGGAGTCCCCTTAATTCTATCTTTGCAATTCATCTTCTGATCTATGCGCATAGACATCATCAGCGTATTACCCGAATTACTGGAAGGGCCTTTTGCACATTCCATCCTGAAGCGTGCAAAAGAAAAGGGGCTGTTAGAGCTTGTTGTCCATCCGCTTCGGAAGTGGGCGGTGAATGAATACGGACAAATTGACGACTATCAGTACGGCGGCGGAGCGGGTATGGTAATGATGTGTGAACCCCTTGCCAATGCAATTGAATCGCTTTCCGGGGAAAGGAAGTATGCCGAGGTCATTTACATGACGCCTGACGGTGAGTTGCTGAATCAGCAGATGGCAAATACCCTTTCATTAAAAGAGAATTTACTCATTATATCCGGTCATTATAAGGGCATCGATGAGCGTATCAGAGGCCACTTCATTACAAAGGAAATCTCCATCGGAGACTATGTATTAAGCGGGGGCGAACTTCCGGCAGCGGTTCTGGCAGATGCCATCGGCAGGCTTTTGCCCGGCGTACTCAACGATGAAACCTCAGCTCTGTTTGATAGTTTTCAGGACGGCCTCCTTGCACCGCCTGTATATACGCGTCCGGCCGAATTCCGGGGCTGGAAAGTACCTGAAATCCTGCTCAGCGGGGATCCCAATAAGATAGCGGACTGGCGGCACGATGAGTCCGTAAAAAAAACAGGAGAAAGAAGACCGGGAATGCAGCAAGACTGAATACTTGATATGAAGATAGGCGGTTACTATATTGATATCCCCGGTAAAAGGATTTTCCCGGCTGAAATATTCATTCAGTATAAAAAGATCAGGGCCATCCGCGAATTATCTCCGGGGGAAGGAGTGCCACAGCAATACCTCTGCCCCGGCTTCATTGACGCGCATGTCCATATTGAAAGTTCCATGCTGGTGCCTGCAGAGTTTGCCCGCCTCGCCGTGGTCCATGGCACCGTGGCGACTGTAAGCGATCCGCACGAGATCGCCAATGTTTGCGGAATACAGGGCGTGGAATTTATGATCCGGAATGGCAGTCAGGTGCCCTTTCATTTTTTCTTCGGCGCACCCAGCTGTGTTCCGGCCACCAAATTTGAAACGGCCGGAGCTCGTCTCGATGTGCAGGAGGTAGATCAACTATTGCAGAATCCCAATATAAAATATCTGAGTGAAATGATGAATTTTCCGGGGGTTTTGCAGGGAGACCACGAAGTGCTGGATAAAATAGCTGCTGCTAAAAAATACAATAAACCGGTGGATGGACATGCGCCCGGACTCCGTGGCGCAGATGTGAAGAAATATATTAATGCGGGGATCAGCACGGATCATGAATGTTTTACGGCAGATGAAGCGCTGGAGAAATTGCAATACGGCATGAAGATCATCATCCGGGAAGGTAGTGCGGCAAGAAACTTCGAAGCGCTGGCACCCCTGCTCAGTGACCATTGGGAAAACATGATGTTCTGTAGTGATGACAAGCATGCCGATAGCCTGGTGAACGGACATATCAACCAGCTATGTGCCAGGGCCGTTGCGAAAAAGATAAATATTTTTCATGTGCTTCAGGCAGCCTGCATTAATCCCATTCATCATTACAAACTTGGCGTAGGGCAACTTCGCGCAGGGGACCCTGCTGACTTTATCGTTTTGGGGGACCTGGAAAAATTCGAAGTTCTCCAGACCTTTGTGGATGGAGAATGTGTGGCAGAAAATGGGAAAACCCTGATTCCCTCCCAATCGGCCAAAGATTCCATTAACCATTTTTTATGCGATCCTGTTTCCACCAAATCGGTTTGCTATCCGGCAGTTTCCTCCCTCTATCCTTACCCGGTCATTGAAGCGTACGATAGCCAGCTCATCACAGGGAAGTCGTCTATTTCTCTCCAGTCGCGGAATAGCAGATGGGAAAGTGATCCCCATCAGGATTTGCTTAAGATTGTCGTTGTCAACAGATATAAGAAAGCGCCTGTCGCCCACGCATTCATTAAGAATTTTGGATTAAAAACCGGGGCAATCGCTTCTTCGGTTGCGCATGACAGTCATAATATCATTTCTGTAGGTGTTCAGGACGCAGACATTGCCCGGGCGGTGAACCTGGTTATCCGTGAAAGAGGCGGAATCAGTTGTGTCGGCCATGGCAGGCGAATGATCCTTGGCCTCCCGGTGGCCGGCCTGATGAATGCGATGGATGGGTACCGGACAGCGGCTGACTATACAGCCATTGACGCGATGGCCAAGGGCCTGGGGTCCGGATTAGAAGCTCCCTTTATGACACTTTCCTTTATGGCTTTGCTGGTAATACCGCACCTGAAGCTAAGCGATCTTGGCCTTTTTGATGGGGACAGCTTTGAAATCCTTTAATCTGAAGTTGGATTTACCGAGAAAAGCAGGGCTTTTACCGCCCTGCCGCACCGGATGGCCTATAAGGATTAGAAGGCTGAAAAAACACGTCTTAGATTTACTTAAAATTTTAAAAAATGGACAATCCGGATGATCAAATAAAAAATGATCCCCCAATAACAAGGCATTCTGGCCGCTTCTGGATACCGCTTGTTTTACTGGGCGTCGGCTTCCTCCTGCTCTTAAGACAAATGGGCGTAGAATTACCCTACTGGATTTTTACCTGGCAATTCCTGCTTATTGGGATAGGCATTTTTTCCGGCCTTGCACACGGATTCCGGGGTGGTGGCTGGCTGATCATGATTTTTATCGGAAGTTTTTTTCTGGTGGATGATTTTACGGGTTTCACATTTCATCAGTACCTATGGCCAGTGGCCCTCATGACGGTAGGACTCTTTATGTTGGTCCGGCCTAAAAGGTCACGCTGGTCTGATAATTCCTGGGGAGGATGGGGCGGCGCCAAATTCAGAGATCGCATCCGACAGAAAAGAGGGTATCCCGGTTTTAGTTCAGGATATACCAACCCCGGGGCCGACAACAAAAACTTTACCTCAGAAAATTTCATTAACGTCACCACAATATTCGGGGGCATTCACAAGAATATCGTCTCCAAAGATTTTAAAGGTGGCGACATAACAATTTTTATGGGAGGAGCAGAAATCAATCTGAGCCAGGCCGATATTCAGGGCGTTGCCAGGCTGGATATTACGCAAGTGATGGGTGGAACCAAATTAGTTGTTCCTTCCAATTGGGAGGTGCGGTCGCAGCTGACTTCTGTTTTCGGGAACGTGGAGGATAAAAGACAATCAGCCGCCACCAATACTGACAAATTGCTCATCCTGGACGGGAGTTCGATATTTGGCGGAATCGAGATAAGAAATTATTAGTAGTACCCCTACTTATCTGAAAATACATAAAACAAAACTATGAACTGGTATCTGACTAAACTTGTGTACAGGATCATCTGCGGTCAGGGTAATCACACGCCGCAATTTGACGAGCAGCTCCGGCTCATTGAGGCTGGCAGCGCAGAAGAGGCTTATGAAAAAGCTAGTGCATTGGGCGAGCGGGAACAGGATCAATTTTTTAATCAGGAGCAGAAACTGGTGCAGTGGAAATTTATTAATGTGGCCGAGCTGTACAAATTGAGCGGGCTCCTGGATGGTGCCGAACTGTATTCAAGGATACAGGAAACAGACAATGCAGAATTGTATATTGAGCTCACCAACAAAAAAGCAGCGCACATCCTGAGTAACAGCAAGCATAAATTCCTGGAAATCATTTAACGAATAAACTTGGCCAGGTCACCTATCTCGGTAAGCAAATTTCGAAACACCTTTATCGGATGGTGGGTTGTATGGGCCATTCTTCATGCCTTATTGATCTACAGTTATGGCTTTTCGTCTGATATTTCGGCAACGGACAGCTTTGTTACAAATGGTATATCGCTTGGCGCTTACTGGATGGTCAACAATATCCTCAGATTTTATCTCCCAAACAAAGACCGCTACTGGTACGTGCTGTTCCTGAGTATCCTTCTGAGCTTAATCGTAACCGCCTTGAGCAATGCGGTACTTTCCTTAACCTTCAAAGGTTCACTTCATGCGTCATATCTTCTTTTTCTGTCGAATTCCTTCTGGTTAAGACTTGGAATCGCTTTTTTGTTAATAGGATGCATGACGGTTATCTGCGTGTTGTGGTATACACAGGAAGAGGACCAGGAAAACCGCCAGCGCAAGGAAGATGCGCAAAAGCTCAGCAAGGAAGCTGAACTGTACAAACTTCGCCAGCAGCTCCAGCCTCATTTTTTATTCAACAGTCTCAATTCAATCAGTGCCCTGATCGGAACGCAGCCTGAACAGGCCAGAAAAATGATTTATCAGCTTTCGGATTTTTTAAGGGCGACTCTCCGAAAGGAAGAAGAGCAGTGGGTGAAAATGGAAGAAGAGTTGCAGATTCTGGAACTTTATCTTGACATTGAGAAAGTAAGGTTCGGGCATCGCCTCTCTGCCATCATCGAGAAAGAAGAAAGTTGTTTGCAGATGCATTTACCACCCATGCTTTTACAACCCGTAATGGAAAACGCAATTAAATTCGGGCTCTATGATACAACAGATGCTGTGACCATTTACATGTCCGTTTTTAAAGAAAATGATTATCTGAAAGTAGTGGTGAAGAATCCTTTTGATCTGGAAACCGCTTCGCCACGGCAGGGCACAGGGTTCGGGCTCAGCTCGATAAAACGCAGGTTATACCTGTTGTTTGCCCGCAATGATCTGCTGGAAACACAGGTTTCTGATCATCTTTTTACCACATCCATAAAAATACCACAGGGATGAAAGCAATAGTAATAGATGATGAGCCGCTGGCACGATCCATCATTAAAGAATACCTGGGGTTCCATCCCCAAATTCAACTCGTTGCCGAATGCAGTGATGGATTTGAGGGAGTCAAAGCCATTCAGCAATACCAACCCGACCTGATCTTTTTGGATATCCAGATGCCGAAGATCAATGGCTTTGAAATGCTGGAATTGATTGAATTACCACCAGCAGTGATCTTTACAACTGCTTTTGATGAATACGCCATAAAGGCATTCGAAAGTCACGCCGTTGACTACCTGCTTAAACCCTTTAGCAGAGAACGATTCGACAAAGCCATCAACAAATTGATGCAGCAGGAAAATTCCGGAACATTAAAAACAAATCTCAGCTCGCTGCTTAACGCTTCAGGAAGAACGCCAGCAGAACAACACCGTGTTGTAGTGAGACTCTCCGGAAAAATCAGCATTATTCCCGTAAATGATATTCACTATCTGGAAGCCGCTGACGACTATGTAAAGATCCACGCCAAAGCCGGCTCTTTTCTGAAAAACAAGACCATGAGCCATTTTGAATCCGTGCTGGATAAGGAGCAATTCGTAAGAACCCATCGCTCATACATAGTTAATATTGCCGAGATCACGCGGATAGATCCTTACGAGAAAGAAAATCATCTTGCGATACTCAGATCCGGTGCGCGCGTGCCCGTAAGCAAAACGGGATATATGAAACTGAAGTCTGTGCTGGGCCTTTAACTGCTCCAAATAGCACCGCCGATATTATTTCTGGAGGAACCGGTAACTGAAAAAAGCACATTCTCTTCTTCCCGCCATCGCAGAACGCCCATGAAAGCAATGATGAGCGCTTCCTTAAAATCAACCAGTTCCTTTGTAGGTACAACAACCTCAATATGATCAGAAGCCAATGCCGATTTCAGGCGTTCTACCAGGAAACCATTGTGTGCACCACCACCGGTAACAAGTAATTTCAAAGGTTTAGCAGGTGCTGGATTGCGAACCATTAACTGCTTCACAGATATGGAAATCTGAGAGACGATATGCTCAGTATAAGTTCGCAGGGCATCTTCTTTGTTCAGATTTGCCTTTTCAACTAAGGGAAAAATTTCATTGAGACCGAAATCATTCGACAGGGATTTGGGAAAAGGCTGCTGATAGTATGGAAATTGATTTAGCTTATCCAGCAGAGGCTTATCCACGGAGCCTGAAGCTGCAAGCCGTCCGTCTTCATCATAGCCTTTCATGCTGTCGTCCGCGAGCAAATTTAAAATGCGGTTCGCCGGACAAATATCAAATCCCATGGGTTCGGGAAATTTTGCAGAAATATTTGCGATCCCGCCGAGATTAAGGAAGAAGTCGTATGATTCAAACAATAATTTTTCTCCGATGGGCACGACCGGCGCCCCCTGGCCGCCCAGTGCCACATCGGTGCTTCTGAAATCTGTTATTGTGTGAATGCCTGTGAGAGCGGCAATGGCTGCGCCATCGCCTAATTGCGCCGTTAATTTTTTTCCCGGAACATGAAAACTGGTGTGACCATGGCTGGCAATGATCTGTACCTGGTATGCCAGGCCGTTGTCTTCTATGAATGCATTTACAGATGCACCCAGAAAATGTCCGAATTCAATATGTAGCAACAGATAATCTTTTGCAGAAAGGCCCGTTGCACCTGAAAGCCTTTCTCTTAAAGTGAACAAATAAGGGATGCACGCGGTGTTCCGGATTTCGAAGCTCCATATTCCGGCGGTTTCTTCAAAATGGACGTATGCCATGTCCAGCCCGTCCATCGAACTGCCGCTCATCAATCCAATCACTTTATACTGCATAGGAAATGATTTTCTGATTCAATCTTTTGAACTAGTTTTATTACTGGCCTGATTTTCGAATATCGGATAATTAATTTTTATATATGCTGATTAATCTGAGTCAGGAATATTCCATCCTTTGCGATTGGATCGCGGAATTGCGTGATGATACTGTGCAGCGGGACAGAATGCGGTTTCGACGCAACCTGGAGAGGATTGGCGAAATTGCCGCTTATGAAATCAGCCACCTGTTGCCATATGAGGAAAAGGAGATTCAGACGCCCCTCGGAATTTCAAATTCCAGGGTGCTGAAATCGCAACCCGTGCTCGCCACCATCCTCCGGGCAGGTATTCCAATTCACCAGGGATTGTTGAATATTTTTGATAAAGCCGATAATGCTTTTATCGCCGCGTACCGGAAACACGACCGGGACGGATCGTTTGAGATCAGCCTGAATTATATTTCATGCCCCGAACTGGTAAACCGGGTCGTCATTCTTTCGGACCCTATGCTGGCAACCGGATCCTCCATGGTTAAAACCATACAATACCTGCGCGCCGAAGGGCATCCGTCCCAGATCCATATCGTAACCGCCATAGCGTGTACCGTTGGGATTGAATACGTTACCCGCGCCGAACCCTCCTGCAGAATCTGGTGCGGAGCTATAGATGATGAGTTGACTGCCAAAGGTTATATCGTTCCGGGCCTGGGGGATGCCGGAGACCTGGCATACGGTAATAAGGTCCAGATGTAGGCACTTTTATGCCTGTTTTGTACTTCAGCGTTTCGGTATTTTTCCTTATTTTCATGTCGCGCTTTTTAACCTGGTATTCTTCTGTATTCCCGACCTTACTTGCCTGTCAGAAAAAGCCCGTGCTTATGAGAAGGATTGCAATTGCACTGTTTTGTATGGCTTATCTTCTGCCCGGTTATCTACTGGCTCAGGATCCCGCATTTTCGCAGTTTTTTGCCTCTCCGCTTTCCCTGAATCCGGCGCTTACCGGTAAATTCAACGGGTCACTTCGGGTGGCTGGCAATTACCGCAACCAATGGCCCCAGATAGATAATGCTTTCATCACATCTACCGTTTCAATAGATGGAAATATCTTTGGAAACCGATTGCCCGCAGGCGATGCCTGGGGAATCGGCGCACTGGCCATGACGGATAAGACCGCCAGCGGCATTCTTACCAGCAACTATTTTTCTTTGTCCACCGCCTACCAGAAAGCCCTGGATGACAATGGGTGGAACCAACTGGGTATTGGATTTCAGGGCACTTATGCAACAAAAAGGCTCGATGGAACCAAACTTCATTTTGAAGACCAGCTGGATCAGCAGGGGGGCTGGACCATTCCCAGCTCGGAAATTATCGATGGCCACCAGATTGACCTGAATTATTTTGATCTGAATGTGGGCCTTTTGTATAACGGGTCCACCGATGGCAATAACAATTTTTATCTGGGTGCGTCCGCCTATCATATTACGCAGCCGAAGGAATCCTTTACCGGAAATTCTTTTTACGTTTTGCATCCCCGCATTACCGTGCACGGCGGTTATTCATTCCCGTTATCTGGTGACAATAACAATAATTTCATTCACTTCAGCGGGTTATACAGTAAACAGGCGGACGCAGTGAATGCCATGCTCGGGGCAGCATGGTCCAATAACCTGAGCGGGAACGATGCCAATCCTCTCAATTTCTACCTGGGCACCTGGGTGAGGTTCAGCAATCTTACCGATGCCATCATTCCTTATGTCGGGCTTGACTTTGGAGCTTTTACGATCGGAATGTCCTACGACGTCAACGTATCCTCGCTCAAAACAGCGTCCGAAAGCCAGGGAGGTATCGAAATTTCGCTCATATATATCAAAAAACCAACTGATGGAAGGAAAACAATTCCATGTCCGAAATTCTAAGACTTTCTCGAGCTCACATAAGGATTTCCTTTTACGATAAAACGGTATAGCCGTTCGGCATCTTCCCTTGCGGATTCCACACCGATTCTCTTTGTGACGAGGATCTCGTCCTTTTTATATTTCAATCCGTCATCCGCAATATATATTTCATCCGAAAGCAAACTACCGCCGGAATGGCGCTTATTCAAACCTAAAGCGCGAGACAGATTTCCGGGACCGCGGGTCAGACTGTAGTCGGGCTCCGGCTTTCCGGTTCTTTTCAACATAGTGGATATACCTTCCAGCGGTTCGAGCGCCCTGATAAGCACCACGTGCGGAATGTCTTTTTTATTTGTAACCACATTGAATAAATGATGCATGCCGTAACAGATATACATATATATATCCCCTGGCTCCCCGTAAACTGCTTCATTGCGATTCGTTCTCCTGCCCCGGAATGCATGACTGGCACGGTCCCCAATGCCGGCGTACGCTTCTGTTTCCACAATGCGGCCTGAAGTGTAAACGCCAAAATGAGTAACCAGTATTTTCCCCAGCAGTTCGCGGGCTACTTTTATAACATCACTTCGATCGTAGAATGCTTCGCCGAGTTTTTTTAGAGTTCCGGGCATATGCGGTAGCTTAAAGCGTAAATTAGTGCTATATTCAACACCTTTAAAAATTTGGTTTGCTTAAAGAAATTGTCATTGCCATACAAGCCTACCGCAAGGCCCATCAATTTATCGGCAAGCATAACTTATGGAAATGGATCCTGATCCCAGGTTTTTTTTACATGATCCTTTTCAGCGCAGGCATATACTTTTTCTGGATTTCTGCAGACAGTGCTGTTTCGGACCTGAGTCAGCTTATCGGAATTGACCGCTGGCTTCACAGGCAGCAAAGCGCCGCTTTAAGTTTCTTATTCATGATGGGCGGTATAATGGTGCGGCTCACCATGATCTTCTTTTATTTTTCTTTATTTAAATATTTGTTCCTGATCATGGGATCTCCGGTTTTTGCATACCTGAGTGAGAAAACCGAATCCATCATCGAGGGTAAGGAATTTGATTTCAAATATTCACTGTTTTTCAGAGATATCTCGCGTGGCGTTAAACTGGCATTCCGGAACTGTCTCTGGCAAACCGTTTATACTGTTTCAATACTCATCTTATCATTTATTCCGCTCGTGGGCTGGATTACGCCCGTGATCTCGTCCCTGGTGGAATGTTACTTTTACGGATTTTCCATGCTTGATTACAGTTGCGAGCGACATGGCCTTTCTCCTTCTGCGAGCATCGTTTATATCGGTAACCGAAGGGGACTGGCCATCGGTAATGGTCTTATTTTTTACCTCATGCATTTCATTCCATTTGTCGGATGGGTGCTGGCTCCCTCCTACGCCCTTGTTGCTGCCACGATAAGTCTTTATCACCAGAACATTGTGGAATGATAAAAAATGCAACGGTATATTTGATTCCTACATTCCTGGATGAAGAAGCCCTGGATGTTTTGCCTGATTATCTCTTAGCGGCAGTTAAATCCTGCGAGGTTTTTTTTGTGGAGAATAAACGCAGCGCACGCAGATTCCTGAAAAAATTATGGCGGGAGATTGAAATCGACTGTTATCCATGGTTCGAAATACATAAATCTGAAGAAATTATCAAACAGGAATTTCTGAACCAGCTGAATCTGGGGAAACAGATTGGTTTGCTGAGCGAAGCCGGATGTCCGGGCATCGCGGATCCAGGCCAGATTCTGGTAGCTGTGGCACAGCATGCGGGCGCAACAGTGAAACCGCTCGTGGGCCCCAGTTCCGTTATTCTTGCACTGATGGCCAGTGGTATGAATGGCCAGCATTTTCAATTTAACGGCTACCTGCCGGTTGCAGAACAGGAAAGGGTGAGAAAAATCAGGGAACTGGAGCTCCTTTCCCAAAAACAATTTTCTACCCAGATCTTTATTGAAACGCCTTACCGCAACCAGGTTTTATTAGACGCCTTGCTGAAAAATTGCGGACCAGGAACCCGGTTATGTATTGCCGTGAATCTAACCGGGAAAAAGGAATTTATCCAAACGAAAACAATTGATGCCTGGCGCAAAACAGCTCCAAAACTGCAGAAAGAGCCCGCTATTTTTCTGATCCTGGCGTCGGGCTAAGGAGTATAGGGGCTCAGTGATGGCCGCGCGTCTTTCATTGACAAAATGCTATCCACGATATATTCCGAAGTTCCTCTCCAGGGTACGGTGGCCATATATTGCTTATAATGCAATTCAAATTCCTTACCGCTGTTAACCATCAGTTGATTGGCCACTTTCGGATCCACAACGGAAAAGCGAAATTCATAAGATTGTACGGACCCGGCTGCCCCTCCCTGAAATCCTGCCTGGATCAACCTGCCTTCATAGGTTTTGAAAATATATCCTTTCTTCATGAGGTTATTCAGCTGTCCGGCCTTGACTCCTTCTCCAAAAACCCAGAAAAAACGCACATAGACAAATATTCCTCCGCCCACAATTATGATCAAGACTAAGATGGTAAGAAATTTTTTCATATCTGAACCTTTTATAATCCGAATTCATCCGCCATGTAAACGAATACTGCCCGCAATTTTTCCGATGAAGACAGAGTCGGATTATGTCATAAGGGATGCGGAAAAGAAAAGCGCGAAAAACCAAACAATATCCGGCGAATCGCTGTTTATTTCTGCTAAGATAGGTATTGTGCGATTCCGTATTACGGGCTGTGAAAAATGTGTTTACCTTCGGTCACTAAAATTAAGGACTCATGCGAATTGGCATAGTTTGTTACCCGACTTTCGGCGGCAGCGGGGTTCTGGCTACAGAACTGGGGAAGGCGCTAGCTGAAAAAGGCCACCAGGTTCATTTTATCACTTATCAGCAGCCCGTGAGGCTGATCGAGTTCAATGCCAATATATTTTATCATGAAGTGAGGGTAGCCACCTACCCCTTGTTTGAATATCCTCCCTACGAGACAGCACTTTCAAGCACTATGGTAGATGTGATTAACAATCATAAGCTTGACCTTTTGCATGTGCACTATGCCATTCCACATGCATCGGCCGCGTATATGGCTAAAAAAATCGTGGCAACCCATGGTAAGAATATACCGGTTATAACCACGCTGCACGGCACAGATATTACGCTCGTAGGCCGCGATAAAACATTGGCTCCTGTAGTTGCTTTTTCAATAAACGAAAGTGACGCTATTACTGCTGTTTCCAAAAACCTGCGTGACGAAACCTATGAGATCTTCGATATCAAAAAGGAAATTGAAGTGATTTACAATTTTGTGGATGTAAAACGTTTTCAGAAAAAGCCCATCGACGCATTCCGAAAAGTAATTGCTCCAAACGGGGAGCGTATCCTTGTGCACGCTTCCAATTTCAGGCCCATAAAACGTGTGCTCGATGTGGTAAACATTTTTGCCGAAGTCTCCAAAGAAATTCCCTCGAAATTGTTATTTGTAGGGGATGGCCCTGAACGTCCGGCCACCGAAAATCTTTGCCGTAAATTAAATCTCTGTGATGATATCCGCTTCGTTGGTAAACAGGAACAGATCGAAGAAATCCTTGCAGTAGCCGATCTTTTTATTCTTCCCTCCGAATATGAAAGTTTCGGATTGGCCGCGCTTGAAGCCATGGCGGCAGGTGTGCCGCTGATATCCAGCGAAGCAGGAGGATTGCCGGAAATCAATATAAATGGTAAAACTGGTTATATGAGCCCGGTAGGCGATGTGGCTTCCATGAGCCGGAATGCAATTGATATTTTATCGGATGAAGGACTTTTGACCACATTCAAAAAAAATGCGGCTGAGCAGGCCAGGAAGTTCGATATACATCAAATAGTTCCAAAATACGAACGTCTGTACGACCGTTTTTTGGATACAAATTCTACTGACAAAAAACCGCTAAGAAAAAAGAATCCTATATAGGCTGGTCATCGTCTCAGCCACTTTTCGGGATCGAAGAGATGATCCTTATCATCGGAAAGCACAAACTCTAACTGGCCGATTTCAGCAAGTTTCCCCAATACCTGACCTGTCCTGATAACCTGTCCCTTTGAAACGGAAACGGATGCCAGATTGCTATACGTTGTAAAATATTTTCCATGACGGATCATTACCGCAGTCACATCCCCGACATTAAATACATTCTGTACTTCGCCTTCAAATACTGCCATAACCGATGAACCCGGGGCACATTCGATAGTAATGCCCTGATTATTATGAACGATCCCTTTGATGTATTCATGGGGGCCGTACCGCATCGCAATATTCCCGGAATTCACGGGCCAGGGCAGGTGTCCGCGATTTTTTTCAAAATTATCCGACAATGCAATATCTGTGCGTGTATCGAATGGTTTTTCAACTACTGCAGGCTTAACGGCAGTCCTCAAAGATGAACCCGTATTCGGATCGGATGCAACCGGGTTTGCTTTAGCATTATCTGTTCTCTCGGGCGCATTGGCAGCAGCCGTTGAGGCTGCATTTTTCTTAGCTTCCCGGATGGACTCTTCCCTGGCGCGGCGAATCGCAGCTGCAATGGCATTCCCTAATTTCTGATCCTGCCGTTGTTTGAGGTTCATTTCTTTTTTCAGTTCCTTTTCATGCGACTGGAGACTGTTTACCACGTCGTCCTTTTCCTTTTTTTCTACTTCGAGCACCTGCCTTTCCTTATTCTGCTTGGCCAGCGCCTCATCCTTTTCAACCCGCTTTACTTTAAGACCGTCAATTTTATTCTGAAGCAACTGATGCGTCTTATCAATATTCTGAGCACGCTCTTCCCTGTATGCCCTGTATGATTTCAGGTATTCAACCCTTTTCAGCGCATCATTGAAATTGCTGGCGGCAAAAATAAAATTGAGGAAATCATAATTTGACCGGTTCTCATAGGCATACACAACGCTTTCTGCATATTGTTTCCGGAGCGTATCGAGTTCTTTTTTCAGTTTCAGGATTTCCGACCAGGAATTATTCATATCGGCCTGGATAAAATCTAGCTGGCGATTTATGTTTGCAATAGCTGCCAGCCTCAGCCGCAACCTTCTTTGCAAAAGCGCAAGTTGCCCGAGCGTTTCTCTCCGGTTTTTCTTTGTAATATCCAGGGAATGCTTTACTTCCTCAATCTGCTGTTGAATGGAGGCCCGCTCTTTTTCAAGATCACTCCGTGTCTGGGCCGGAGTCTGCGCACGGGAAACCGCTGAAAAGCATATAATGAATGTAAAAAAGAATACCGTTTTACGCATATTCATCATGAGCGTTGGAGATGAAAGTTACTGTATAACGCCTATTTTGGTTTATAATTTTTTGGTATGTTAAAGGGGAAGTTTAAATCTTCGTTAAAAGAATATTGCTTGAAAGTCATTTCAATATCCAATCTTGCTTTTTCAGCAACAGCAATTCTCCGAAAAGTGGAAAAGAACAAGGTGTCCACTTTCTCATAGTCGCCGTAGGTAATATCGCAGGACCTGGCACGCAGCCGGTCAACATCATCCAGCTTACTGTGCCGCACGGTAAGATCGTCTTTATTCAGCGTAATATAATTTCTGAAAACCTTTCCTTCGCTCATCAGGGAAATTCCCTTTTCATCCGTATGATAAAATACGATATTACTGTCCAGGTAAATCGGATTCCCGAGAATAAGCGCCTGCAGGGTTTGGAAATCAAACGGAAGATGGGTGATTTCCTGAAGATAGCTGACGGATCTTAGCTGGTATACTTTGTCAAGTTTGTTCAGCACCTTAACGCTGTCTGGCGTGATGAGCGCACGGAAAGCCTCAATGCCCAGGACGGCATTAATGGATACCCAGATCATTTGATCTTTTTGCAGGCGGATAAAGGCATTGAACTCATAGTCCTTTCCATCACTTCCTTCATAATGTACTTTCATTTTTGCAGAAAAGGAATTACAACGAATGCGGTTGGCTTCTATATGGCCATACAAATGCCGGATATAACGGAAAGAATCCGCTTTGAGATCTTCAGCTGTGGCGGAGTCAACCGTTTTGGCGATCACCGTATCTTTTTTGGCTATTGCGGTAGTAATTTTTTTTGCCGAACGGCAACCCGCAACCGAAACAGCGAACAGCACGAGTGCCGGAATCATTCTTAGATAAACGCAATACATCCTTTTCGTCTTATCCATATTTATCGTTTTCCCGTATGTCCAAATCCGCCTTCGTTTCTACTGGTTTGATTGATCATTTCCACAGGCACCCAGTTTACCTTCTCCACAGAACTGATGATCATCTGTGCAATCCTTTCGCCGGGATGGATGACCTGATCCCTGTCTGAAAGATTGATGAGGATCACTTTTAATTCTCCACGGTAATCTGAATCAACTGTTCCGGGTGAATTCAAACAGGTGATTCCATGTTTTATTGCTAACCCGCTGCGTGGGCGCACCTGTGCTTCATATCCGGGAGGAAGTTCGATGAAAATCCCTGTTGGTATCAATTGGCGTTCCAGCGGCCGGAGGGTGACCGGATGAGGTATATCTGCATTCAGATCCATCCCGGCAGAACCGGCAGTAGCATAAGCCGGAAGCGGGTTGGATGATGTATTGATGATCTTAACCTGAAGGGATGGCATGGGTTCAAAGGTAATTATTCAGGTTTCTTCAGCAATACGACGGCATATGCAGCTATACCTTCTTCGCGCCCGACAAACCCCATCCTTTCCGTTGTTGTGGCTTTTATTGAGATATCGTCCGTACTGATCTCCAGGATGCGGGAGATGGATTCCCGCATCTGATTTGA